>NZ_WEII01000020.1:47629-62954 GCF_009183805.1 Bacillus sp. B2-WWTP-C-10-Post-4
GCTCAGAATGTGAGGTGGATGGAGCTTCTGACCTTGAGGCGCTCTTTGCCTCTGGGGAAGAAGCGAAGCCGCCGAACATTCTAGCCACTGTAGCTGGATTCCAACAAAAAGCGAAAGTGGCTCGCTCTTAAGCCACGAAGAAAAAAGAAAAGGCCCCGCTTTTCATCAAAGCGAAGCCACTCTTTTCTTACTTACGCTTTTTCTTTTTCTTCTTGAATCCTGGTACGTTTTCGAAGAATGCTTTTTTCTTCTTACCGTTACCATCTTTTTTTCCTGGCTGGCTAGCAGAAGCGGATGCGGATGCAGATCCTCTTCCTTTTCCTTTACCACCACGGTCAAATTTTCTACCTGTGCCACGTTCACCGCCGCGCTCATTACTGCGCTCGCTACGTCCACCGCGTTTCTTTCTGCCTGTTCTTGGCTGCTCGATAACGACTGGACGATCTTTGAACTTACGGCGAGGTGTGCCTTTCATGCCAACGATTTCAAAGTCGATTGCACGCTCGTCTTTGTTTACGTTAATAACGCGAATTGTAATTTCGTCACCGATGCGGAATACGTTTCCTGTACGTTCTCCGATCATAGCGAAATGTTGCTCGTCATAACGGTAGTAATCATCCGTTAAGTAGCTAACGTGTACAAGACCTTCAATTGTATTTGGAAGCTCTACGAATAAACCGAAGTTTGTTACAGAGCTAATCATACCGTCATACTCTTCACCGATCTTATCAACCATATACTCTGCTTTTTTCATCTCATCTGTTTCACGCTCTGCTTCAACAGCACGGCGTTCCATATTAGAAGAGTGCTCTGCAATCTCAGGTAATTTTTCACGCCATTTTGCTTGCGTTTCGTTGTCGACTTTACCATTAATAATGTATTCACGAATTAATCTATGAACGATTGTATCTGGGTAACGACGAATTGGTGATGTGAAATGTGTGTAGAACTCAGTTGATAAACCGAAATGTCCTAAACTATCCGCATCGTAACGAGCTTGCTTCATAGAACGAAGCATAACTGTTGAAATAACTACTTCTTCTGGCTGTCCTTGAACCATTTCAAGAATTTGTTGCAGCGCACGAGGGTGCACTTCATTCGCACGTCCTTTTACCGCATATCCGAAGTTCGTTACAAACTCGAAGAAACGCTCAAGCTTATCTTCTTTCGGATCTTCATGGACACGGTACATAAACGGTACGTTCATCCAGTGGAAGTGCTCTGCTACTGTTTCATTCGCAACAAGCATAAATTCTTCAATTAACTTCTCTGAAACAGAACGATCACGCATAACAACATCAGTCGGTTTTCCTTCTTCATCCACTAATACTTTCGCTTCTTTAAAGTCAAAGTCAATTGCACCACGGCGCATACGTTTTTCACGTAAAATTTGTGCCAATTGCCCCATCTCTTTAAACATCGGTACGAGCGGCTCATAACGCTTAATTAACTCTTCGTCCTCATCTTCTAAAATGCTTCTTACGTCAGCATACGTCATACGCTCTGTCGTTTTAATCACACTTTGGAAAATCTCGTGTTTAACAACATCACCTAAATTGTTGATTTCCATTTCACAAGATAACGTCAGACGGTCTACTTTCGGATTTAATGAACAAATACCGTTAGATAGACGATGCGGAATCATCGGGATTACACGGTCAACAAGATATACACTCGTCGCTCTTTCCGCTGCTTCAACATCAATTGGAGAGCCTTCTTGAACGTAATGACTTACATCCGCAATGTGAACGCCTAGCTTGTAGTTACCGTTCTCAAGCTTCGTTACTGTAACAGCATCATCTAAGTCTTTCGCATCTGCACCATCAATCGTTACGATCATTTGATCGCGCAGGTCGCGGCGATCTTTTAAATCTTCTTCTGAAATCGTTTCTGGTACACTGTTTGCATGCTCCATCACTTCCTCAGGGAATGCTAAAGGTAAATGATGTTTATGAATGACAGATAAAATATCTACTCCTGGATCATTTTTATGACCTAGAATTTGAATAACTTCACCTTCTGCACTTAAACGATTCTCTGGATAGCTCGTAATTTTCACAACTACTTTATGACCTTCTACAGCACCCATCGATGCGCTTTTCAAGATAAAGATATCACTCGTCCAGCGCTTATTGTCAGGTATAACGAATCCAAAGTTTTTCGATTCTGTATATGTACCAACTAGTTCTTTCGTTCCACGCTCTAAAATGCGTACAATTGAACCTTCTTGACGCGAACCGCTCGATTGAGAACTAAGGCGTGCTAATACTGTATCGCCATGAAGTGCACCGTTTAATTCTGTAGGCGGGATGAAAAGATCATCGTCTCCTGTTTTCTTCTCGTCTGGTACAACGAATGCAAAACCACGTGCATGTCCAATTAACTTACCTCTTACTAAATTCATCTTTTCAGGAAGACCGTAACGGTTGCTACGAGTACGAATAACAAGTCCCTTTTCTTCCATCGTTACAAGTGCCTTTACGAAATCTTTAAAGCCCTCAGAACCTTCAATCCCAAATGCCTCTTCTAACTCTTGTATCGTTAGCGGTTTATACGCTTCTTCTCTCATAAATAATAACAACTTATCAATATGTTCTTGTATGATTTCTTCCAAGCAAAAATACCTCCTTTAAAACCTTATATTATTTAGTGTATCCGAAAGATAGGGGATGTATAAAGTGAAACTTCAATACTCCCCTTATGATTTTTACAGTTTTCACAAAAAATTCCTTATGAAAAAAAGAGGCAACTAGATCTTACCAATCTAGTTGCTCCAAGAAGTTATATACATCCTCATGTAGCTCGTCACGTTGTTTATCAAGTGTAATGACATGCGTAGAGTCTTCATACCATTTAATGTCTTTTAACGTAGATTCTACACCGTTATAAATAATGTTAGCACTATCTGTATTAATCATTTCGTCATGACGTGCTTGTACAACAAATGTTGGCGCATAAATCATATCCACATTGTTACGTACGTCAGCAATTAATTGTTGTAATGCTTTTAATGTATTCATCGGTGTCTTTTGGAATTCCAACATTTCTTGTTCAATTTGTTCAGGTGATTTTTGCTCACGTTTTTTATATTCGCGGGCATATGCCAATATACCTTGGTACATCGTTTCTTCGCTCTTAATATACATCGGTGCACACATTGGTACTACACCTAAAACCGGTACTGTATAACCTAATTTTAAAGAAAATACGCCGCCAAGTGACAATCCAACAACAGCAATTTTCTCAAAACCTTTATCTTTTAAAAGCTGATATGCCTCCGTTACATCTTGCCACCAATCTTCAGGCCCTGTATGAACAAGCTCTTCTGGTGGTACACCGTGCCCTTTATAAATTGGCGCATGACAAGTATAGCCTTTCTTTTCTAAGAAACGCCCTAACATACGTACATCAGCTGAGTTCCCTGTGAATCCATGTAGTAATAAAACAGCGCGGTCTCCACCCTCAAATGTAAATGGTTTCGGAGATGCTAATTTCATCATGTATTTCTCCTCTTTCTCTTCTGTAATCTAGTCGTATTCTTTCTATATCTAGTGTACCATATTTGTATTTCTATAATCTAATTAGAAACATCTTTCAAATAGCAAAACAAAAAAAGAAGAACCATTAGTACCATTCACTAACGCTTCTTCTTTCAATTCTATAAATTGAAGTACGTAACACCAATTGTTAATACAAAGAACAATACAGCTAAAACAATTGTAATACGGTTTAATACCGCTTCAATTCCACGTGCCTTTTGCTTACCAAATAATTGCTCCGCACCGCCTGAAATTGCACCTGAAAGGCCTGAGCTATTACTAGATTGCATAAGTACCATAACAATCATTAAAATCGATACAATAATAAGTAAAACTGATAATAACGTATGCACTTGGCGTACCTCCTACAAAGATTCAGTTATTGTAACTGTAGCATAAATTCTATAGAAAAGCGAGAGCTATAGAGGCGCTCTCGCTTTTCTTCTATTACATAAACATCATCGCAAATAACGGTCCAAGTAAACATGTCAAAATTGCTGTTAATGTCATTGTTACCGATCCAATAACACCTTCATGCTCGTTATTTTTCATCGCTCTCATCACGCCCATAATATGAGAAGCACATCCAAATCCGATACCTTTACCAACTGAGTTTGTAACACGGCTCCATTTTAATAAAAGGGGTCCTGTAATCGTTCCAGTAATACCTGCGATAACAACGAAAGCTGCTGTTAAGGAAGGTACACCACCGACTTGTTCAGAAACACTCATCGCAACTGGCATTGTCACCGATTTTGGTAATGACGATAAGATTAAGCTTTTATCCGTTCCCATAAGTGAAGCAATCGCAAAATCACTAGCGATTGCAACTGTTGTACCTACTAATACCCCGCCAGCAATCGGTACAACATATTTTTGCAGAACATGACGTTGTTTATAAAGAGGAATTGCAAATGCTACAACACCGGGTCCAAGTAGCTTTGCAATCCAGCCACCACCACTTTCCATATAATGTTGATATGGTATATCAAGCACGATAAATAGGAAAGCCATTAATCCAGTTGCTACAAGCATTGGAATGGTGAATGGTGTTGGAAATAATTTATAGATTTTTTTAGATAATTGATATAATAGCACCGTAAAAAGAACCCAACCGATTCCGATTAATATTTGGCTCATCGCGACTCTCTTTCCTTCCTATTCGCAAGATATTGTCCTGTATGTCCTGCGACAATAATAATTAAAAATGTACTCGCTACAACTGTAATGAAAAGAGAAATTCCTTTACTCATAAAAAAAGCACCGTAATTCATTAGGCCAAGCGTTGGCGGAATTAATAAAAACGGCATAATAGCAACGAGTGTTTCTGCTCCTAAATCGAACCATTTCACTGGAAGAACTTTTAGGCTAAGTAAAACAAGTAAGAGGAACATTCCAATCAAACTTCCTGGAATCGGAATATTTAACATTTCTTGCACCCAAGTTCCAACCATATAAAACACGTAAAGAGCAGCAATTTGGACAAGAATCTTTGTAAATTTCATGTTCATCATCCCTCATGTTTATACGATCTTCTGTTAATATCTTTATCATAGTATAAATTGTAAAAAGCTGCAATTTATCAACTTGACAGCAAAAACAGCCTATGTTATACGCTTACAACCTTGATATGACTGCATTTCTAAACGAAAATTACGTCAAAAACCTTGACCTAATATAAAAAGTTTTTATTTTCTGAATTTAAAAGACTATTATTTCAATAAAATAATCTTTTTATCCTTAAACTTACATATATATAAAGTGAAACTTTAATCATTGAGGTTTTCCTCATCCCCATTAATTATTATCCCTCACCAAGCGGATTTGTACCGGATAAACAAGATAGGTGGTGAACATATGCCCAAAAAAGTTCTCATTTTTTGTGATCCTGGGATTGATGATACGATGGCTCTCCTCTTAGCATTCTTTATCGATGAAATAGAAATCGTCGGTATCGTTGCTGATTACGGCAATGTTCCAAAAAAAATGGCCGTAGAAAATGCTCATTTTTTTAATAACGAAACAAAGAATAGAAATATCAAGATATTCGGTGGTTCAGAACGTCCCCTTACAGGTGCCCCACCTGCGTTTTTTACGGATGTACATGGGAAACAGGGGCTCGGTCCAATTATTCCAAAGGTGAATGTGACTAACGGAGAAATGGAGAATTTTTTTGAAGTCATTCCTCTTATTGAACAGTATAAAGATGAATTAATCATTGTAAGTTTAGGAAGACTTACCTCCCTAGCAATTTTATTCATCGTATGTAAACAGTTAATGAAGCAAGTTAAATCTTACTACGTAATGGGCGGTGCCTTTTTACATCCTGGTAATGTTACCCCTATTTCCGAAGCAAACTTTTATGGCGATCCTACTGCTGCTAATATAGTCCTTCAATCTACAGCTAACATGTACATATACCCATTAAACGTTACCCAATATTCCGTCATTACACCAGAAATGGCAGAGTATATTGAAGCAAAAGGAAAAGCCCCACTTCTCAAACCTTTATTCGATCATTATTACTACGGATATTATAAAGACGCCCTACCACATTTAAAAGGCAGCCCTTTCCATGACACAATGCCAATACTCGCTTTATTTGATAACTCTATGTTCACGTATCATAAATCACCTATTGTTGTCATGACAGAATCCTCTGCACAAGGAGCAACCATAGGGGAATTTCGCTCTTTAGTGAACCAGAAGCCATTTATTGATTGGCCGGTTCATCAAATCGCAATTGATTTTGACTATAACCGCTTCTTCAAACATTTCATGTCACTTATGACGGGTGAACAATTTTAGCATAAAAAAACAGACCGTGATTTCTCACGGTCTGTCGTTTATTTTCTACAATTATCGTTTGATGTTATAGAAAGATTTGATACCATCGTAAACAGCGATTTCGCCTAGTTCGTCTTCGATGCGTAATAATTGGTTGTACTTAGCAATACGGTCAGTACGGCTCATAGAACCAGTTTTGATTTGGCCAGCGTTAGTTGCAACTGCGATGTCAGCGATTGTAGCATCTTCAGTTTCACCAGAACGGTGAGATACAACTGCTGTGTAACCAGCACGTTTAGCCATTTCGATAGCTTCGAAAGTCTCAGTTAAAGTACCGATTTGGTTAACTTTAATTAAGATTGAGTTAGAGATACCTTTTTCGATACCTTCAGCAAGTTTTTGAGTGTTAGTTACGAATAAATCGTCACCAACTAATTGTACTTTATCACCGATACGCTCAGTTAATAATTTGTGACCATCCCAGTCGTTTTCGTCTAAACCATCTTCGATAGAGATGATTGGGAAGTCTTTGCAAAGCTCTTCATAGAAATCAACCATTTCTGCAGAAGTTAAGCCAGTACGGCCTTCGCCTGCAAGGTCATATTTACCAGTTTCTTTGTTGTAGAACTCAGAAGAAGCAACGTCCATTCCTAAGAATACGTTCTCGCCAGCTTTGTAACCAGCTTTTTCGATAGCTTCGATGATTACTTCTAAAGCTTCACGGTTAGAACCAAGGTTTGGAGCGAATCCACCTTCGTCACCTACTGCAGTGTTAAGACCTTTGTCATGTAATACAGCTTTAAGTGCATGGAATACTTCAGCACCCATACGGATTGATTCTTTGAATGTTGGAGCACCAACTGGTAAGATCATGAACTCTTGGAAGTCAACGTTGTTATCAGCGTGAGAACCACCGTTGATGATGTTCATCATTGGAGTTGGTAATTGTTTTGCATTGAATCCACCAAGGTAACGGTATAATGGAAGACCTACGAAGTCAGCTGCTGCGTGAGCTACTGCCATAGATACACCAAGGATAGCGTTAGCGCCTAGTTTACCTTTGTTTGGAGTGCCATCTAATTCGATCATAGCACGGTCGATACCAGCTTGGTCAGTTACATCGAAACCAGCGATTTCTGGAGCGATAATTTCGTTAACGTTGTTTACTGCGTTAACAACACCTTTACCAAGGTAACGAGATTTGTCACCGTCACGTAATTCTACTGCTTCGTGCTCACCAGTAGATGCACCACTTGGTACGATAGCGCGTCCGAAAGCGCCGCTTTCTGTGTAAACTTCTACTTCTACAGTTGGGTTACCACGAGAGTCAAGGACTTCGCGAGCATAAACATCAATAATTGTTGACATAATAAATTCTCTCCTTTTTATATAAGCAAATTATTTAATAATTGTTTTACCTGTCATTTCTTTCGGTTGTTCCACATTTAAAAGTGTAAGCATTGTTGGAGCGATATCTCCTAAAATACCACCTTCACGAAGCTCTACATCATTTTTTGTAACGATGAAAGGAACCGGGTTAGTTGTATGAGCTGTCATAGGACCGCCATCAGCAGTTAACTCCTGATCAGCATTACCATGGTCAGCAGTAATAAGTGCTACACCATCTTTTGCAAGAATCGCTTCTACAACTTTTCCTAAACATTCGTCAGTTGCTTCTACTGCTTTAATTGTTGGTTCCATCATCCCAGAATGGCCAACCATATCACAGTTCGCAAAGTTAAGAATGATAACATCATGTTTATCATTTTCGATTTCATTTACTAAAGCGTCCGTTACTTCGTAAATGCTCATTTCAGGTTTCAAGTCATACGTTGCAACCTTCGGTGAGTTAATTAAGATACGCTCTTCTCCTGGGAATTCAGCCTCACGACCACCGCTAAAGAAGAATGTAACGTGCGGATACTTTTCAGTTTCCGCGATGCGAAGTTGCTTTAATCCCGCTTGCGCAACAACTTCACCTAAAGTGTTATCAAGGTTCATTGGCTTGAATGCCACGTAACCATCTACAGTTTCACTGAAGTGTGTCATACATACGAATTCTGGAATGTGAGGTACTTTTTCACCACGATCGAACTCACGGAAGTCTTCGTTTGTAAATACACGAGCAATTTGAATTGCACGGTCTGGACGGAAGTTATAGAAGATAACTGCATCATCATCATTGATTGTTGCAACTGGCGTGTTATCTTCGTTAACAATTACAGACGGCAATACGAATTCATCATAGATACCGTTCGCATAAGAGTCTTCTACACACTCTTCTGCTGATTTATAAGTAGGGCCTTCACCATTCACCATAGCACTGTAACATTTTTCTACGCGATCCCAACGCTTGTCACGGTCCATAGAGTAATAACGACCAGAGATAGTCGCGAATTGTCCTACTCCTGTTTCTTTAATTACTTCATTCGTTGCATCGATATAACCTTTTGCTGTTTGTGGTCCAACATCGCGGCCGTCTAAGAAGGCATGGATATAAACTTTCTCCACGCCTTCTTTTGCTGCTAGGCGAAGAAGAGCAAACATATGGTTCATGTGACTGTGCACACCACCGTCAGAAAGTAAACCGAATAAATGAAGTGCAGTACCTTTTTCTTTTACACTTTTAATTGCATTTTGGAAAGTTTCGTTCTTATCGAACTCACCTTCACGAATTGCAACGTTAACGCGTGTTAAGCTTTGATATACTACGCGGCCAGCACCGATATTTAAGTGACCAACCTCAGAGTTACCCATTTGACCTTCTGGAAGACCTACCGCCTCACCACAAGCTGTAAGCGTTGTGTGAGGGAATTTGTTCCAGTAGCCATCAAAATTAGGTTTCTTAGCTTGTGCTACAGCATTCCCGTAAGTTTCTTCACGAAGTCCGAAACCGTCAAGAATGATTAAAGCTGTTGGCTTTCTCATTTTACCGCCCCCAGAAGACCTAAGAACGAAGCAGGCTCTAAGCTAGCACCGCCAACTAAAGCGCCGTCGATGTCAGATTGTGCCATATACTCTTTAATGTTTTCTGGTTTTACGCTACCGCCGTATTGGATACGAACAGCTTCTGCAGCTTCTGGAGAAACAGCTTCTGCAACAACTTTACGGATGTGCGCACATACTTCGTTTGCATCTGCAGAAGAAGAAGATTTACCTGTACCGATAGCCCAGATTGGCTCATAAGCGATAACAGTTGCTTTAACTTGCTCTTCTGTTAAACCTGCAAGTGCTTTTGTCACTTGACCTGCTACTAGATCAAATGTTTTTCCGCTTTCGCGCTCTTCTAAAGTCTCACCACAACATACGATTGGTGTTAAACCATGTTCAAATGCTGCGATAGTCTTTTTGTTTACTGACTCATCTGTTTCAGCAAACATTTCACGACGCTCAGAGTGGCCAAGTACTACATAGCCAACTTTTAAGTCGCTAAGTGCTACTGGGCTAATTTCGCCAGTGAATGCACCATTTTTTTCGAAGTGCATGTTTTGTGCACCTACTTGTAAGTCAGTTCCTTCAGTTGCTGCTACAAGGCGCTCTAAGAATAGAGCTGGAGAGCAAACTACTGCATCAACAGCTGAAGCTGCTGGGATTTGACCTTTAACTTCCTCTACGAAGCTAACTGCTTCAGATAGAGTTTTATTCATTTTCCAGTTACCTGCGATAATTGGTTTACGCATGCTTTGCACCGTCCTTTTTCTTTGGCTGCTACTTATTTGTCGTTAAGACAAACTACACCTGGAAGCTCTTTACCTTCCATGAATTCTAATGACGCACCGCCGCCAGTAGAAATGTGGCTCATTTTATCAGCCATACCGAATTTTTCAACAGCTGCTGCAGAGTCACCACCGCCGATAACAGAGTATGTATCTTCTGCATCTGCTAATGCTTGTCCTACTGCTTTTGTACCTTCTGCGAATGGAGTCATTTCGAATACACCCATTGGTCCATTCCATACAACAAGCTTAGAATTTTTAATTACATCTGCATAAATTTCACGTGTTTTAGGACCGATGTCCACGCCTTCCCAGTTAGAAGGGATAGAGTCGATACCAACGATTTTAGTTGTTGCAGTTTCAGAGAATTCCTCAGTGATTACAACATCAACTGGCATGTAGAAGTTTACGCCTTTTTCTTTTGCAAGTTGCATAAATTCTTTAGCTAGTTCGATCTTGTCGTCTTCACATAGAGATAGACCAATTTCATGACCTAAAGCTTTAACGAATGTGTAAGCAAGTCCACCACCGATGATTAAGTTATCTACTTTGTCTAATAGATGACGAATTACACCGATTTTATCTTTTACTTTCGCACCACCGATGATAGCTGTAAATGGACGTTCTGGGTTAGAAAGTGCTTTACCAAGTACATCTAACTCTTTTTCCATTAATAGACCAGATACTGCTGGTAGGTAGTCTGCGATACCTGCTGTAGAAGCGTGAGCACGGTGAGCTGCACCGAATGCATCGTTTACGAAGATGTCAGCAAGTGCTGCAAATTCTTTCGCAAGTTCTGCATCGTTCTTTTCTTCGCCCGCATAGAAACGTACGTTTTCAAGAACTAATACGTCGCCTTCGTTCATTGCTGCAACCATTTCTTGTGCAACTGGTCCGAATGCTTCGTCCGCTTTTTTAACGTCTTTACCAAGAAGCTCGCCTAAACGTGCTGCTACTGGAGTTAAACGCATTTCTTCTACTACTTGACCTTTTGGACGGCCTAAGTGACTTGCTAAAATAACTTTCGCACCTTGCTCTACTAAATATTGAATTGTAGGAAGAGCTGCACGGATACGAGTTTCATCTGTAATTTTGCCTTCTTTCATAGGTACGTTGAAATCAACGCGGCAAAATACACGCTTACCTTTTAAATCTACGTCACGAATTGATTTTTTGTTCATTGGATTTCCCTCCGACTACTAGTTAGGATTGACAAAACCCACTCAAAAGCTTAACACATTTGCTTTTAAAACGAAAGAAGAGAGAGAGGGAACAAACCCTCTCCCTCGTTTTGTCATTGATAACTTATATAATTAAGAATTAAAGACCTTTTGAAGTCATGTAAGCTGCTAGGTCTACTACGCGGTTAGAGTAACCAGTTTCGTTATCGTACCAAGAAAGTACTTTAACCATGTTACCTTCCATTACCATTGTAGATAATGCATCGATTGTAGAAGAAGCTGTACATCCGTTATAGTCGATAGATACTAATGGCTCTTCGCTGTATCCAAGGATACCTTTTAATTCGCCTTCAGCTGCTGCTTTGAATGCTGCATTTACTTCTTCAACTGTTACTTCTTTGTCAAGTTCAACAACTAAGTCAACTAGAGAAACGTTAGCAGTTGGAACACGTACAGCGCCACCGTTTAATTTACCTTTAAGTTCTGGTAATACTAATGCTACAGCTTTAGCTGCACCAGTAGATGTTGGGATCATGTTTTCAGCTGCTGCACGAGCACGACGTAAATCTTTGTGTGGTAAGTCTAAGATTTGTTGGTCGTTAGTGTAAGAGTGAATTGTTGTCATCATTCCGCGTTTTACGCCGAATTTTTCGTTTAATACTTTAGCGAATGGAGCTAGACAGTTTGTAGTACAAGAAGCGTTAGATACTACGTTGTGGTTAGCTGCATCGTATTGTTCGTGGTTAACACCCATAACTACAGTGATATCTTCGTCAGAAGCTGGAGCTGAGATGATAACTTTCTTAACTGATCCACCTAAGTGTTTCTCAGCATCTGATTTTTTAGTGAAACGGCCAGTAGATTCTACTACTACTTCTACTCCGTAGTCGCTCCATGGTAATTGAGCTGGGTCACGCTCAGCGATAACTTTAATTTCTTTACCGTTAACAACGATGCTGTTTTCGTTAGCAGATACTTCTGCATTTAAAGTTCCGTGAACTGTGTCATATTTTAAAAGGTGAGCTAATGTTTTAGCATCTGTTAAGTCGTTGATTGCTACTACTTCTACCTCAGAGTTGTTAAGAGCTGCGCGGAATACGTTACGTCCGATACGTCCAAATCCATTAATACCAATTTTAGTCATTTGAATTTCCTCCTTGGGGGATTATATTAAAGGGTAAAACCCTTTGTTAACTGTTTTGCTGCACCTTCATCTGTAATTAGAATTGAAGTGTGCCCTTGTTTAATTACAGCCTGTATTGCTTTTGCCTTTGAAGAACCTCCAGCGACTGCAACAACATGAGATACATTTTGTAAGTCCTCTAGTTGCATACCAACTGTTCTTACTTTATGAACAACATTTCCTTCTTCATTAAAGTAGTAACCGAAAGCTTCGCCAACTGCTTCGCTTGCCTGAATCTTTAACCAATCTGCTTCTGAAGTACTTCTGCGACGTGCCATTGTTAACGCATCACCTATTCCATGAATGACGATATTGGAAGATCGAATCAACTCAAGAACTTCTTTCACGGAAGGCTCTGTCACAATAGACGCATATGCTTCGCTACTAACATGGTCTGGAACATACAATAAGCGATAATTACTCATCGTATTTTGCGCCATCTTGGCACAAATGGTATTGGCTTCTAATTCAACACCTTCTCCAATTCCACCACGTGCTGGGACAAACAGCATATGTAAATCTTTGCAATCAAGTTGCATCATGTCCGCAGCAGCAGCTAGCGTAGTTCCTCCAGCCACAGCAACGATATTATTCGCTGTCAGACGGTCTTTTATACAAGTCACACAAGCACGGCCCATCTCCAGTTTGACCCAAGGTGATTCATCACTATCACCAGGGACAACGAAAACTTCATCCAAGTCTAATGTTTCCTTAAGTTGCTTTTCTAAAACCTTTAACCCGGAAATTTCTTTCATAAAGTCTTCCAAAGCAAGAACTAAAGCTGTTCCTTCTTCTGTCAAAGTCATTCCAGAAGAAGCGACGTGAACTAAGTTTTGTTCTTTCAAAACTTGAACTTCACTTCGCAATACTCGTTCTGTCATACCGAGACTTGCTGATAAGTTTCTTCTTCCAATCGGCTGCATGAGCCTAATGTATTGAAGAATTTGCATTCTCGTTTGCATAACAGGTAGCAGATCAGGTAATAATTTTTTTGTGTTCTGAATCCATGAGCGCATATCTTTTCTCCTCACTACATCGGTTCATTTTCCCTCGTGGTCACTTTACGTCCCGTAGTGACATTTTGTGTCCCACATAGGTTAAAAAAATAATCCCTGCTACGTGTATTATTGTAACAGGAGATAGAAACTTATTCAACTCTTAACTGCATTCTTTATATAGTTTATTATGACACCTTTGTGAATGTTACCATATTCTACTTGTTTTCCGTCCATTTCTACAACCGGAATCATTAAGTGATATTTTTCTAAAAGGTCATTATCTTCATATATATCTATTTCCTCGATTTGAAAAGAATATTCACATTGTACTTCCTGTAAAACTTGTTTTGCCTTCACGCAAAGGCCACAATCTTTTTTAGTATACAGTACAACTTTCATCTTCTTCACCTATCCGATCGTTTTTCGTAATGACGAAGCTGGGATATGCATTTGTTCTCTATACTTCGCCACTGTTCTTCGAGAAATAACAATTTCATGCTCTTCTTCTAATAATTTTGAAATCTTTTGATCTGAAAGTGGCTTTTTCTTATCCTCTGCCCCAATTAGCGTTTGAATAAATTGTTTTACACGTTTTGTAGAAACTGCTTCATCTTCAGTCGTCGAAACGGCATTGCTAAAGAACGATTTCATCTCAAATAGACCGTGTGGTGTTTGCACATATTTATTTCGCGTCGCACGACTAATTGTCGATTCATGCACACTTAACTCTTCCGCTACCTCTTTTAAAGCGAGAGGTCTTAAATACTCTGGACCTTTCCAGAAGAAATCACGTTGTTTTTCCATAATAATAGTCATTACTTGCAGCAATGTCTGTTTTCTCTGCTTCAAACTGCGCATAATCCACTGCACATGCTGATACTTTTCTGATACGTAAGATGCTACTTCACTTTCACTATTATTAAGAAGCGCACTATATTCAGAATGAATTTCAATTCTCGGCATATTTCTCTCATTCATTTGTAAAACGAGGCGATCGCCATCTTTTTTCACCGCCATATCAGGTACAATGTAAAGTGGTTTATCTGAAGAAAACGCAAGACCTGGTTTTGGTTGTAATGACGTTATACAATTTACCGCACTCTGTAATTCCTCATTACTACATTTCAACACTTGAACGAGCTTTCGCCAATCTTTCTTCACGAAATAAGCGAAATGATCTTCTACAACCTCTTCTGCTAATCCATTACGCCTTTGTAAGCGCTTCAATTGTAAGGTTAAACATTCCTGAATATTACGCGCCCCTACCCCTGCTGGCTCCAGTGATTGGACAAGCTCTACAGAACGGTCGACTACATGAATATGTGCAGAAAGGAGCTCTGCTAACTCTTCATTCGTTTCTTGTAAATATCCATTTCCATCCATGTTCATAATAATGAAAGAAGCTACTTTTCGCTCTTCTTCATCTATTTTATAATACTGTATTTGATTTAATAAATGTTGCTGAATCGTTGTAGAATCCACACTGTAGATCTCCATCTGATTCTCGACTTGTTTGCTGGTACTTTTACTGTTGTTAGAGCTCTTTTTCTTCTCCCTCTCAAAACCACCTAACTCAATAAGGGGATTCTCTAACGATTGCTCATACAAAAACTCCGATAATTCTTGTACATTATACTGGAGCATTGTAATCGCTTGCCTTAACTCTTGTGTCATTGCCAAACGTAAGCTTTGTTCTTGTAAAAGACTTGCCTTCAAACTAATCTCCCCCTTGTTTCTATTGTACAATAAGTTTGGTAAAAGGAGAATCCTCACGCAGACACCCATTCCAAAATATTATTAATTTATATGTATTAATGAGATTTACAACTTACAACCGAAATTTGAATAATATTGAAAGAAAATAATAAAGTGAAACTTTAATCAGTGGGGGGTTTTGTCCATCCCCACTGATTATTAGCCC
>NZ_WEII01000210.1:0-3838 GCF_009183805.1 Bacillus sp. B2-WWTP-C-10-Post-4
CTAGAACAGTACGCAAAAGTATGTACAATGAATTTTGAATGTAAAGGAAGATTAATATGTCAGTTATTGATAAATTGAAACTTAATAAGTATACAAATATGGTCGTTATTAACGAACCAAGTGATTATGACATTTTTACAGGTAAAGAAACTGCATTCTCAAAAGAACACGATGCTATCTTTATATTTGTAGAAACGCTTGATGAAATGGTGAAACAAACGAATTTTATTATAAGTAATGAAGAATTACTAATTGAAAAAGGTTACGTATTCTTCGCATATCCGAAAAAAGGTAATGCTCGTTATAGTACGTTTATTCACCGTGATGAGATGTTTCCGGCATTAAATGTTGGAGAAGATGGTTATGTGGGAGAAAGTGATATTAAATTTGCACGAATGGTAAGTATGGATGAAGTCTTTACTGTTGTAGGTTTAAAACGCGAGAAGAAAAAAACAACGAAAACATCTGCTATGAGTCAATGTGTTGCCGATTATGCAGATCGAATTAAAGATGTTGAAGCATTATTAGCTAATCATCCGAATGAACTTAAGTTTTATCAAAGTTTAACGCCTGGATATCAGAAAGATTGGGCACGTAATCTTTTTTCTGTAAAACAAGAAAAAACACGTGAAAAACGTCTAGAGAAAATGATAGAGATCCTTTCACAAGGCTATAAAACAATTGAATTATTCCGTAAGAAGAAAAAATAATGATTAAGAAAGTCACAATGCTGCAACAATTAATTGTGATGAGTACATTGAAAAAAGTATTCCTTCTATTATACTAAGGAATGTTCTTATATTTATATAATTAGCAAAAGAGAAAAGGTGTTTGAGATGAAATCGTATATTGTAGTTGGATCTGGAATTTTAGGAGCGTCTACTGCTTATCATCTTGCTAAGGCAGGTGCGAATGTTACTATCGTGGATCGCCAACAATTAGGGCAAGCAACTGATGCAGGAGCAGGTATTGTATGTCCATGGCTATCGCAGCGTCGTAATAAAGCATGGTATAAAATTGTTAAAGGCGGTGCACGTTACTATTCTTCGTTAATTCAGCAATTAGAAGAAGACGGTGAAACTGACACAGGATATAATCGTGTAGGTGCAATTAGTTTACATACTGACGAGAAAAAGTTAGATCAAATGGAAGAGCGAGCTTATAAACGACGTGAAGATGCCCCAGAGATTGGTGAAATCACTCGCTTATCAGCTGAAGAAACAAAAAAATTATTCCCAGCATTATCAGACGAATATAGTTCTGTTCATATTAGTGGTGCTGCACGAGTAAATGGAAGATTATTACGCAATGCATTAATAAGTGCTGCGAAAAAACATGGTGCAACTTTAATAAAAGGCGATGCTATATTAGTCCGTGAAGGAAATCATATTACGGGAGTTACAGTAAACGATGAAACAATTTTAGCGGAAAAGGTTATTGTAACTGCAGGCGCATGGGCGAACGAAATCTTGAATCCATTAGGAATTAATTTCTTAGTTACATTCCAAAAAGGACAAATTGTTCATCTGCAAATCGAGAATACAGCAACAGAAAATATGCCAGTTGTTATGCCACCGAACGATCAATATATTTTAACGTTTGACAATGGGCATGTCGTAATTGGTGCAACACATGAGAATGATACTGGTTTCGATCATCGTGTAACAGCAGGTGGTTTACATGAAGTATTCCATAAGGCATTAGCAGTTGCACCTGGCTTAGAAAATGCTACAGTGCTTGAAACGAGAGTTGGATTCAGACCATTTACACCAGGATTCTTACCTGTTATCGGACCACTACCTAACTTTAAAGGAATTCTCGTTGCGAATGGATTAGGAGCTTCGGGTTTAACAGCTGGTCCATACTTAGGAGCGGAACTTGCTAAATTAGCGCTGGGACAACCAATTGAGTTAGATTTAAATGATTATGATGTTGCTGGCGCAATTGAATAATATAGGGTACTGCTAACATTTAGGAAGAACCATGCTAAACAAATTCGACAAGGAATAAGCAGTTTTCCCTCTGTTAAGAGTAAGCCTGTTTATGAAAAATAAAATTCTTTAAAAATAGAAGGCCGACATTATAAACCTGCATTAATAATGTAGAATTGTGATGTCGGCTCTTTATTTATATTTATTTAAAACTTATTTTTGAGAGGAGCTTAAGCAATGAGAGCGCCATATCAAGTATTGATATTTCCTTATATAAAAACTACTGATTCCATTCAATATGCTATTTTCAACCGAAGTGATTATAGTTATTGGCAAGGAATAGCTGGTGGCGGAGAAGTCGGTGAGATTCCTATTGAATCAGCAAAACGGGAAGCGTTTGAAGAGGCTGGTATTACAAGAGAATGTCCATATATACAATTAGATTCTGTGTCTTCACTACCCGTAGAGGATGTAGTTAGAGGATTCCTTTGGGGAGAAGAGGTTTATGTAATAAAAGAATTTTCTTTTGGAGTTAAAGTCCCTACAAAAAACATATCATTATCTAAAGAACACTTTAATTATAAATGGTTATGCTTTGAGGAAGCAGTAACGCTTTTGAAATGGGATAGCAACAAAACAGCATTGTGGGAATTAAACAAAAGACTATTAAAACAATAAAAGTTTTTGCTAACAAAAATAGTTGTGGAAGAAGAATTGAACCATTAACAAACCCTTGCTACATTTCTAAACAATGTTTTAGGTTATAAAATAGAGTAATATAGATTTGGCATGTTATGCTAAAATTCGCTTAGTGTATATTTTCGTTAAAATGTGGGTGGGCCCCCTTTTAGCAAAACCGGAGTGGGAATGATGAGTATAAATAGTTTTGTGGGATTGATAAATGACGAATTATTAAAAGAGGTAAGTATAAGAAGTGATGATGAATTCGAGCCTGTAGTAGTTAAAGATATTCCTAGACTTTGGAAGTGTTTAGGAACAGGTAATTATGCCGCAGTATTCATGCACAGAGAATACAAAGATTGGGTAGTGAAAGTTTACGTGCGAGAAGGAGAAGGAATTGAAAAAGAGTCAGAAGTATACCGAAGAATTGGAGATCATCCTTCTTATTCAAAGCTTATATATAAAGGGAAAAATTTCATAGTATTGAAACGTTTAAAAGAAATTACCTTATACGATGCCCTTCATAAGGGGATTAAAATTCCTAAGCAGGTGATCCTTGATATAAATAAAGCTTTAGAGTATGCGAGGGAACAAGGATTAACTCCTTGTGATGTTCACGGGAAAAATGTGATGATGGAAAAAGGAAGGGGATATGTAGTCGATGTATCTGATTTCTTAAAAACAAAAGAAGATAGTAAGTGGAGGGATCTAGAAAAGGCATATTTCACCTTTTATTTTCCTTTCATTTATAAATTGCCTTTCTCTGTTAAAATACCGTATTTTATGTTAAACATTGTTAGACGTTCGTATAGAAAATATAAGAAGCTTAAAAAGAACTTCAAATTATAAAAGGACCACATATGTTCCTGAAAACGAGTTAAATTCACATAAATAACTTTAGAAAAATTTTAAATTTTGTTTAGGGGCTACTTCAAGACCTTAGCTTGCTGGGCATGTGGTGCTACCTCAAAATATAAAAAGATTAGGAGTGAACCCTAATCTTTTTATTTATACATATTTTTGATAGTTATATATATCACTATCAATTCCAAAACGGGATATTTTGAATAAATGAAACCGTCAAAATAAGTGTTGATGCGGAACCAGCAGTTACTAAAGTTACTATTTTTCGTACGTTCTGTTCTTTTGAAGGTTTTATAAGTTCTGTAATTAACACAATCCATATTATGATAGAAACTATTGAAATAATATTTATAGACATATGT
>NZ_WEII01000211.1:0-3657 GCF_009183805.1 Bacillus sp. B2-WWTP-C-10-Post-4
CATAATATAATATTGCTTTTTAATACCAGTCATATCCATTGGATCAATGGATTGGATTTTGTAATTTACCATTCCAGATTTTACTTTTCTTTCAGGAATATCTAAGTCAAAAAACTCTCCAGCTTCTTCTAAAATAATATTGATATCTTTAATTGTTGTTATAGCATTAGTTGCTTCCTTAAAAAACATGAGTTGCTCTCTTGATAAAACAATATTTTCTTCCTCTTTCTTAAACTGTAGATTTTCTAAAATATCTTCTATTTCTTCTACATTTTCTAGAAAAAACATATCATTCTCCATATGAGGAATTAATTCTTTTAAGTTTATCAAATACATTTGTGAATATTTTATATTCATCTCTTTCATTTCACGTAATTTGTCTAGAAATTTTAATACCTTAGCTTTACGATATGTTTCTGCCATCATTTTCACCTCTCGTTACATTTTGTATACAATTCGTATACATTTCGTATACAGATTGTATACGAGGCGTATTGGATTTGCAAGTATTAATTTTAAAATACAAAATTAATTGGTATTGTTTAAAAATTTTTATTATAGCTATCATGAATTTACTAATACAACTCCACCTATAAAGGTTACGATTCTAAAAAATATTAGATTTTCAAATATTCTTCTTCGCCTGCTGAAACTCTTACAGCGAAACGGACGAAAATCCCCATCGATACAGGGAGAAAACAGTCTTTAATATATTAGGTGTCGTTTACAATTGGACCATGTCTGATAATTAAGCCGCTTAATTTTAAAAATGAAACCCGTTAGGATTTATTTGATATGCAGAATCCCCAATGATTTGCACTGGTTTTTAGAATAAGAAAAAATCCCTTCTGAAACTGACCTTTCTTAGCCTTAGCTTGATAGCAATGTGGCGGTACCCCTCAATGAACAAAAAAATTAACATAGTAAAATAGTATTCGGATGGGAGTCCAATATATTATTAAAATTAGATGGTTCAAGTCGAAGGAAGGCACTTTAGGGGGGCTTTTCTTTATTTTCAAAAGGACCTACTCCATTCATTCTTAAAAACATAAAGTAAAGTGAACCCGTTAAAATACATGAATGAACCTTAGTTTTAATCCTCTTACCTAAAGGAAGAACTATTATGGGCTATGGTGGCAGTTGAGGAGAAGGCTGTGGTTTTGCTGGAGGATTTGCTTTGCTTGTTGTACTCTTTATACTATTAATCATTATCGGATGCAGTTGCTTCTGCTAAAAAACTATTAGAAAGGACACTCTTATATGGGTGTCTTTTCTTTATGAAAAATATCTATAACCTTTTCCTTATGACTTTTAACATCAACAAAGGGTGATACAAACTATTACATATGTTTGTACCACCCTTTATTGATGCGTTTAGAATTCACAGTTGTTAAAGTTTTAGACTTCTCCCTTAGTGTACCCATATTATTAGAACATCCTGTAATCTGTAGACAAAATGTAGCTAATAAAAACAATATTAATAATTTCTTCAATAAATCCTCCTACATGCATAAAACACCATATGTTACAAAACAAACATAACATCAACTCTTTATAAAAACAATATAATCCTCATTCCTTAAGCTATCTCTTAACATAGGAGTACCGCTACATATTCATACAGCTAAAATTTTTAAATATCCTCTACTTAAGGAATTTGTAAGTATCAAGTAAGAAAAACGAGAGCTTTGCTTCGTATAATCAAAATATAAAGCGAAGGAAGAAAGATGATTTCTAGGATTAATATGCATGTAACAAGAGAAGAAATCTACATTTTTTTAGAATAATAATATTAGTATGTCCAAGTTTTGGAGATTGCTTGCAAATATTTTGAAGTTTTCGCATCAGAATTCTAATTACCATACCTGTTTTGTACCATCACATATTGGAGGTTGAAACATGAATAAAAAAAAGAAAATACAAAAATCAGTCCTTACCTTTACCCTACTCTTTTCTTTAGGCGTTTCATCTTTCCCGCTTACAACAACTATTCACGCAGATACACATGAGGAACAATCTGCTGAAAAGAAACTAGTCTCTTTAACGGAGCGTACATCATTATTTTTTGAATATCTCCAGAA
The DNA here is from genome assembly GCF_009183805.1 of Bacillus sp. B2-WWTP-C-10-Post-4. Taxonomy (NCBI): domain Bacteria; kingdom Bacillati; phylum Bacillota; class Bacilli; order Caryophanales; family Bacillaceae; genus Bacillus; species Bacillus sp. B2-WWTP-C-10-Post-4. The sequence goes on from NZ_WEII01000211.1 coordinate 2,082, forward strand.
AGGTAAGTATGCAGAGGCACTACAGTTGACGTCTGCTGCTTTTCAATCCAAGTTTACAGCAACCACATTACAAAACTGGTGGACACAAAGTGGCTGGAGCGGGATAAAAAGTATGGGAACCCCCGTGATAAAAGAACGAAACTTGGTCCATCAGACGGTGGAAATTCCAGCAGATACCGAAGGAACTACCATACCGCTACTCCTTAAATTCACACCTGGCGGGAAAGTAGATGAAATTGGAGAAAGGCCACCCGAGGAATCTTATACTATCCCGCATCCTAGCTATGATCAACCTGACTCCTATCAAGAACGTGAAATCGTCATTGGAAATTCTACCTATCCGTTACCAGCGACATTAACAGTTCCGAAACATAAGCGTGGTGAAAAACTGCCCGTAGTTGTTCTTGTTCATGGTGCTGGCATCCATGATCGCGATAGCACATATATGGGAACAAAAATCTTACGAGACATTGCGGTGGGCCTTTCATCCAACGGAATTGCAGTGTTGCGCTATGAAAAACGCACCTTAGAACATGCATTAAAGATGAGTACAGAACCTGTTACGTTAGACCGTGACACTACAGATGATGCTATATTTGCAGCAAAATCAGCAGCGCAGCAGGAAGGCATTGATCCAAATAATATTTTCATTCTTGGACATAGCCTAGGAGCTGGCACAATGCCACGTATACTAAGCAAAGCACCTTCCACACTTGTCCGAGGAAGCATCTTACTCGCACCACCTGCACGCCCTTTGACTGACATTGCTATTGATCATTCTCAATACCTTGGGGCGTCAAAGGAAGAAATCGATGAACTAAAAAGACAGGTCGCTTTTATTCAGGATCCTACTTTCAATCCCAATCATCCTCCAGCTGGCTACAATTTTGGGTCACCTCATTTTATGTATGATGTTTCTAGGTGGCGTCCAGTTGAAGAGGCAAAATCACGAAAAGAGCCTTTACTCATTCTGCAAGGAGCACGTGATTATCAAGTAACAGTAAAAGATGAATATACAAAATGGCAGAAAGGACTTTCAAACCGCGGGAATGTTCAGTTCAAAAAATATCCGAAATTGAATCATTTCTTCACGGAGGGTGACGGGGAATTAAGCCTCCCTAGTGAATATGAAATCCCTGCTAACGTTCCCGAATACGTCATCCAGGACATTATTACATGGGTTAACGAGACAAAAAAATAAGCAAACATCAAAAGCCTTCATGCAATCATTATTGCGTGAAGGCTTTTTGAAACTAGTGATTCAGAGATAGCTATTATTTTATATAATATTTGCCCCAAAACGAAAAATTAGAGTCTTTTATAGCAATGAAGTTCATTTTAAGAGCAACCTGTTCTGTGAGCTTAACGGTGATGGGCGGTACCCCTAGAATAAAGAAACAAGAGTAGTTAAAGAGACTACTCTTGTTTCTTTTCCTTCTCTTCTTTTTCAATTTCAGATACAGATTTTGCTGGTTTTTTAATCATTTTATCTAATTCCCCAGAACAACCAAACTTATCCTCAAATTTATCTGTAGTACTTATACTTGCATCAAACCATAATTCCTTATCATTATTT
>NZ_WEII01000212.1:0-3656 GCF_009183805.1 Bacillus sp. B2-WWTP-C-10-Post-4
TGTAAAATGACACTAGATAATATATATAACTTAGCTACACTCTCTTTTCCACACTTCTCTTCATATACTTTTTGAAGGGTAGTAAGATATAACGTCAGTTGAGAAATTTTAGTTTTTAGCTGTTCTAGAATTAATTCTTCTTCCCCATATTGTGCAAAAAGTAGCGCTTCATATATAGGACGATGCATATCCTCTTTCTTTATCATTTGCTCTAATAATAAATGTTCAAATTCTTGTTTACCACTTTTAGTAATACCGTAAATAGTCCGTTCAGGACGTTGTTCATTACGAATAATATCAACAACCTCTATAAAACCCTTCTTTTCAAGTTGCTCAAATGTATAATATAAAGAGCCTTTAGTAATTTTTATATAATATTTCATTTCACTATTTTTTAAAAGTTGCTGGACTTCATACGGATGCCTATTTTTCTCCATAAGAAGACCCAGCATAAAAAGCTTTGTATTCATAACTCTCCACTCCTTAATAACCTATACCAATAGTATAAGCTAAAAATAAGTAAAGAATCTTTTTGTTTTATAAAATTTATAACTTCAAATTCACTTTATTATCCTTTGTACCAGCTTTGACATTCCCCATAAATAATATTGCCATAAACGAAACGATAATTGGAATTAAAGCTAATAGAAAAACAGTAGTAATGGAAGATGACATAGCAGCTATAACCTTTTCAAGAATAAAAGTAGGTATACTGGACCTTACATCTGAGCGAAATATTGCACTCGGATCACCTAGATTATTTAACATGCTGGAACCATGTTCTATTCCCTTAAAAGCATCCTTTAAGTTAGCTGTAAAGGTACTATTTTGAATGGAGCCAAAAATCGTTACTCCAATTGTCATACCTAGTGAACGAAAGAATGAATTTGTTGAAGTAGCTGAACCACGGAATCTCGGTTCCATATTATGAATAGAAACTGTGGGAAGCAAAGAGAACGAAAATCCAACTCCAAACCCCGTTATAATCATGTATATCGTTAAAAGTACACGGCTTGTTTGTGGATCCATCGTTCCTAACAAATACATACCTATCCCAAAGGATATTATAGATAATAACATCAAGTTGCGGTAACTAATTTTCGTTTGAAATATTCCACCAATTGCACTACCTACTACAGAACCTAACATCATTGGGGTTAAAATTAATCCAGCATTAGTTGCTGTTCCACCATATACAGCCTGAACAAAAATAGGAATAAATACTGTTAAAATAACAAATGTTGCTCCATAGAAAAACGTAATAATTTGTGATATTGCAAACTCCTTACGCTTAAACATCCAAAATGATATTATCGGATCTTTCACTTTTCTTTCTACCAATAGGAAGCCAACGAAAAATACAATAAACGATGCAAATAACCCAATAATTTGTATCGAATCCCACTTAAATTCCTTTCCTCCCAACTCTAAAGCGAACATTAAGCTAATTACTGCTATGACGAGTGTTATCGCCCCCCACCAATCAATATTTTGCTTAGTAGGTGGATTATTTTCTTTATAAGCTTTTAAAATAAAAATTAATGACATTAGACCAATTGGAATATTGACGTAAAAAATCCAATGCCAACTTATATTTTCTGTTATATACGCACCTAATAAAGGTCCTAATACACTTGAAGAACCAAATACGGCCCCTAATAATCCAGTCATTTTCCCTCTTTTTTCAATAGGAAAAATATCAAATACAATGGTAAAGGCGATTGGCATCAGTGCCCCCCCACCTATACCTTGAATTGCACGATAAATACTTAGCTGAACAATACTTTGCGCAGTACCGCATAATGCAGAACCAATTAAGAAGATTAATAAACCAAAAATATAAAACCTCTTTCTACCATACATATCAGATAATTTCCCGAAAATAGGCATACCCGCCATAACTGCAACCATATAAGCAGAAGTAACCCAGATGAATTTATCCAATCCACCCAAATCTGAGACAATTGTACCAATTGAAGTGGCAACAATTGTATTATCCATTGCAGCCATTAAAATGCCTAGCATTAACCCAGCTATCACTAAGCGTAAGTTGCTCTCTTTTGCAACCATACCTCTTTCCTCCTTTTTTCACACTCAATAAAATATATAGTCTAATTAAACTATATACTCATTATAGTCTAATTAGACTATTTTTCAATAAATCATAAGAAAAAAATAAATCCCCCCAAATATATTGGAGAGATTATAATTGTAGAATTGCTTCCTATATAAAGTAATTAAAACCGTAAAAACTATTACTTTTTTATACTACCTTGATTTTGCATACATGTAGCTTACTCATTTAGTTTTGGTCTAGTTTGTAAATATAAATTCAAATCCGGACTTGAACCGCTAATAATTATATCTCGAACAATTTTAGAAAGCACCATACTATATACTAATCCATTATCTCCATACGCATAGATAAAGTGACAATTTGGAAACTCTTCATACATTCCAATTATAGGTAAACCATCATGAGTACCACCATAAAAAGCACTTAAATAAAATTCAGGTTCAACTGTTATATTGGGAAAGAGCTTATTAAATTCATTTACTAATTTCTCTTTTTTATGGATTAATTTTGAATCTCTTTCTTGAGCAATGTTTGTATCTTCATCTAACCCACCTATAATAATCCTGTTATCTGCAGTAGTTCTCATATAAATATATGGTCTCGCAGTTTCCCAAATGAGAGTACGTTTATACCAAGAAGATAAATCTTCTACAGGATTAGTAACAACTGCATATGAGCTAATCAGTGTAGCGTTCTTTTCCTTTTTAAATTCCAACCCTTCATATCCTGCAGCCACAATTACTTTATTGGCAGTAATAGAATTGCCCCCCTTTGTATAAAAGATAGCACATTCTTTCTCTAACTTTTTGCCAACAATCTCTGTATCTTCATAAATTTGAACTCCTTTATTAGCAGCTTGTTCTAATAAACTATGTGTAAATTTATAAGGATTTATTTCACCATCATTATACGTATAAATAGCTGCACGTTTTTTAAATGGATATCTCTGTCCAATTTGTTCCTCTGATAGCCAAGTCGCTTTAAAATCATGCTTATGTAAATAATACAGTTCTTTTTCTAATTTCTTTATATCCTCTTCATAACTTGCATAATATAAACTGTCACGTCGTTTAAAATCAGAGCAATAAGGCAAGTTTTGATCAGCATATTCAATATCATTAATAGCTTGTTCACACAATTTCATATGCTTAACTGCATACTCTTCTCCAAATGTATTTACAAGTTCAAAAAACATCTTGTCACCTAAATATTGAATAAGTGCTGTATTTGTAAGGTTACTCCCGTGTCCTACCTTTCTTTTATCAACGACAACAATATTTAAATCTGATTCACTCAAATAGTATGCTGATTGAGCACCTGAACTTCCTGCTCCTATTATTAGTACGTCACATTTTATATCTTCTTCCAACCGAGGATAAGAAGGTGTATTAGAAAAAGTTGTGTTCCAATATAATTTCCCTTTCTGTAAATCCATTTAAAGTGCACCGTCCTAAATAAAATAGTTATATCCCCATCTGTATCTCCAAATCATTCTTACTATATACTTCTTATCAAATTTATTTTTGCTACCATTAGATTATTAGTGCAATATTTTGTTCACCCATATATAGTATTAAAC
>NZ_WEII01000213.1:0-3583 GCF_009183805.1 Bacillus sp. B2-WWTP-C-10-Post-4
ATTATATATATCCTAATAAAATAGAATTTTAGCGAACTGACTAAAGTTTCACTCCCTTATAAAATGAAACTTTAATCAGTAAGGGTTTTATACATCCTCCGCTAATTATTAACCCTCACCACTCGGGCTGCCCATTAATGCGGAGTTTTATTGGAATAAAAAGAGGAGCATATTTGTGAGAAATATAATAGATGATCCAATACAAAAAAATATAGAGTTATACTATGCTTTTATTCAATTCGTTTCAATGATAACATTACAAAAAGTATCAGCTATTGAAACACGTAAAAATGAATTAAAAAATCAGATGAAAAATGCTGGACAAAAAAACCCTTATTACGTATAAAAAAAGGTGAACAGGTTATATTCCTGTTCACCTTTTATCAAATTATTTTATTTATAAATTTTCACACGGGCTTCTAACGGTTGGAATTCTTTTTCACCAGCATGTACTACCGGTTTACCAAATGGCATTTGCGCAGTGAGCTTCCAATTTGCTGGAACATCCCACTCTTTTCTCACTTCTTCATCAATTAGCGGATTGTAATGCTGCAACGTAGCACCAAACCCTTCAATTTCTAAAGCTGTCCAAATTGCAAATTGTAACATTCCTGATGATTGCTGAGACCAAGTTGGGAAATTATCTTTATATAATGCAAAGTTTGCTTGAAGGCTTTCCACTACTTCACTGTCTTCAAAATATAAAACCGTTCCATAACCACTTTTAAATGCATTCATTTTTTCTTCAGTAGGTGCAAAGTTATTTTCAGGTACAATTTTTCGTAACGTTTCTTTCGTAATATCCCATAATTTATCATGTTGTTCCCCTAATAAAACAACAACGCGAGCACTTTGAGAATTAAAAGCTGAAGGTGTATGTTTTACAGCATGATAAATCACTTCTTGAATTTTCTCATCAGAAACTACTTGCTCTTTACTAATTGCATAAATAGATCTTCTGTCTTCAATTGCTGAGTAAAAATCTTTTGCCATCATAATTCCCTCCAATTTTCAATTGAGGCTATTTCATATGTATATATCATATGACGCCCCTCAAACTTATTATTAATAAGCTTATAACTTTATAATATCACAGCAACAAACAAACTCAAATAATAACACTTATATTTAGGAGCTTTTTCCTTTTTAAAATAAAAATAAAAAGACTGTTTGTTGTTATCTAAAATTAGTAACAACAAACAGTCTTACTTATGTAGCGATCTAGATTCGTATTTTACTTACTTAATTAACTAATCCAAATGCATACGACATTAACTTATTTGTCTCTGTAAAACGTTTTGTTTTACTTGATGTCCCCATGACCACTGTAATAATTCGATTATCACCTTGCTTTGCAGTCCCAGTAAAACAGTATCCTGCACTATCTGTAAATCCAGTCTTTAGTCCGTCCATTCCTTCTATATATAAACTTTTATTATTTTTGTTTAACATGTCGTTTGTGCTTATAACATTAATATTATTAAATGCTAGCTGACTTTGGCGTAAGTGAGTCACTTCTAATATTTCCGGATAATCTTTTATAAGATGATACGCCAATTGTGCTACATCACCAGCCGTCATTTTTGTTTCACTTCCATCTGGCTCTTGTAATCCAGAAGCATTTGCAAATTTAGCATGTTCCGACATTTTTAACTGTTTCGCTTTTGCATCCATAAGCTGAACGAAATCTTTCTCCGATTTTGCCATATGTTCTGCTAAAGCCACAGCCGAATTATTAGCTGACTCAATCATTAATGCATGATATAAATCTTTAACAGTTAATGTGTCATTAACTTGTACTGGGATTCTCGCTCCTTCTGTTTGTGCCGCCTTCGCACTCATTTTTACTGGATCTTCCCAGCGAACTTTCCCGTTATGTATACTCTCTAGTAAGAGATACGCTGTCATCATCTTAGACATACTAGCCGGTGCAAAAGCTTCATTTTCATTATATTGATAAATAATATCTCCATCACTCGCATCGATAATCATAGCTGCTTTTGCGTTAATTTCTGGTGGGATGTACTTTGGCGGGACTACTTTTTCAGTAAATCCTGCTTTAGGTAGTTCTGCCACTTGCAAAGGTTGTCCCTCTACATTCGCTATGCTCTTTTGATTTCCTTGGAATAAGAACCAACATATCCCTAAAATAATAACTAATAGGACTGTCATCCTTCCCCATTTTAACCGATTCATTTCAAAACTCCTTTAGCAAACCTTTTATACACTCACATTTAACCTTAACAACAATTCCTTTATATAGTCAAGGTAAAAGGTATATTTATTCATATACAGCAATGATTATTTTAATTTATTTATGTTAAACTTACAATATTGAAACGTAAGAATATTCAATAATAAAATCTCGTAAATAAAGCGAAACTTTAATCAGCCCCCCAATCGGGCTACCCGTCAAATAGCGAGATAAACTATTTAATAGAAGGGATTCATACAAATGCTACTTCCAAAATCATTAAAATACGGAGACACAATTGGGATCTACTCCCCTTCTTCACCAGTAACCTACACTTCTCCAAAAAGATTTGAACGAGCAAAATCTTACTTACAACAGAAAGGGTTTCATATATTAGAAGGTTCATTAACAGGTCGATATGATTTTTATCGTTCTGGTAGTATACAAGAGCGTGCTGAGGAGCTAAATGTCTTAATAAGAAATCCTAATATTTCTTGTATTATGTCAACAATTGGTGGGATGAATTCAAATTCAATATTACCTTATATTGATTATGATGCTTTTCTAAAGAACCCTAAAATAATGATTGGGTATTCAGATGCAACTGCTTTATTACTAGCAATTTACGCCAAAACAGGAATCCCTACATTTTATGGACCAGCTCTCGTCCCTTCCTTTGGCGAATTTGAACCTTTTGTTGATTGCACATACAAATATTTTGCTGAAACTTTACTACATGATCATTCTCTTCCTTATCATATAAAACAACCATTATTTTGGTCAGATGAATTTATTAATTGGGAAGAAAAGACGAAGGAGAAAGAACTTCGACCAAACGATTGGATTTCAGTAATTGATGGAAAAGCTACTGGGCGTATTATTGGCGGGAATTTAAACACGATACAAGGAATTTTGGGTAGCCCCTATATGCCACATATTCAAGAAGGCGACATTCTCTTTATTGAGGACAGTTCAAAAGATGCAGCTACTATTGAAAGAAGCTTTTCATTACTTAAAATTAACGGTGTATTCGATAAAATTTCAGGTATCATTCTTGGAAAACACGAGCAATTTGATGATTGTGGTACCAACCGAAAACCTTTTGAAATACTATTAGAAGTACTTCAAAATCAAAGAATTCCTTTTCTAGCTGACTTCGATTGTTGTCATACACATCCCATGATTACCATACCTATCGGTGTTCAAGTAGAGTTGGATGCAACAAATAAAACGATACATATTGTAGAACCTTGGAAAAAATGAATTCATAGATAGCTTCTATTGTTTTACAATAAAAGCCATGATACTATATAATTTGGAATGTGAAAGGTTAAACAAAATACGTTCCAATATATATCATTAGAAAAATTAGGTATAAATATATATTTA
>NZ_WEII01000214.1:0-3576 GCF_009183805.1 Bacillus sp. B2-WWTP-C-10-Post-4
TAATTCAATTGTATATTGGCATTTCACATAAGAAATTATCTTTTTATATTGTACCGATCTAATACTTTTTCTAACATTTCTAAAGTTATTGGTTCTGCTTCTTTTATTAATCGATAACCAATACGCCCATTCGGTTCCGCTGTAACTTGCTGTAAACTCTTTACATCATGGATCCCTTTTTCTCTTAATTGCATATATAGTTGTTGTTCAGACATTTTTGCCTTCATCAAGTTCGCTTTAATAATCTCTCCATTTTCAACAATTACAAAGCTACTGCCATTTAGGAATTGTTCCGCCTCCCTTGATTTCAGTTCAAAGAAATGAATGATAAGAAGTACGCTTGCAAATATTACAGCTGCAAATATAGATGGGACTACATTCCTACTTAATACAGGCTCTACAATAATACGCGCAATTGATACTACTATGATGATTTCAGCTCTTGTCATTTGGCTAACAGATTTACTACCTGTCATTTTTAATGCAAGAATCCCAGTGAGAATTAAAATAATGCTTTCAACAATAATATGCATAATAGCCCAATCCTTTAATGGTAAATGTTATTAGCATTCTAGATGCACTTTAAACTTTTTGGTGAAAATTAAAACTTACATATATAGAAAATGGATCTATTTAGATCCATCTTTTTTCAATAAGAATTTGATGATCTATTTTCTATTGTCAAAAAAACAAAAGCACCCAAATGGATGCGTATAGATTAAACTTATTCATTATTACTTTCTCCACTTTGATCATCAACTGATTTCGAGTCTAACATGCTGCCTATATCAGGCGGTAAGGCTAGCTCTATACCAGCTACTGGTTGATTATCTTCATTAAACCATTGTTTCTTAAATTTACTCAATTCTTCATTTTTCTTATTTCCATCCATATTACCCCGCCTTTTATGTACGTGATATTAAATACTTTACTTAATATGTACATTGAGAAAGATAATATACGATTTGTACATAATGAATGAGCAACAACCCGTTGTGCCTATTAAAAATTAACACGTACATGCTACTCCTCGTTTTATTATCATATTAATGACAAAATATATGTGAGCTAAGTGACAAGTACGTTGTCATTTTATTCATATGAGACAAATACTTTTAAAGGAGTAATTATTCCTTGACTTAATTCCTCAAAACATTTTTCAAGTGCAGTATAATGAATTTCATGTTGAAAAATCTCTTCTATCCATGGCGTCTGTTCTATTTGACTAAAAAACCAATCTGCATGTTTTTGGTAACCATATCCATCACTTGAACCAATGATTTTCAATTCTTTTCGATAAAAGTCGGCGGTTAATGTTAAGTCTTCTATATTACCATCAGAAAGAATACATATCGCTCTATTACTATTAATGGCCTTTTGTAATGTGTGAAACCCTCTATTTGTAGCAGAACATTCCAAACCGTAATTATATGTTTCTATTATTTGTTTTTCTGAATCAAAGAGGTTTTTCGCACCAAACTTCTTTGCAAATTCTCTTCTATTTTTATTAGGCTCAACAACATCCACATGCTTAACACCTACATAGTATTTTAAGAAATAACAAGCGAGTAAACCGATAACTCCCAGTAATAAGTACTTTTTCATCCTGTCGCGGGTCTAGCTTCAATACCCCTTCAGCAGCATCACACGAAAGAATAGATAATAAAGCAACTTTAGGTTTTATATAACTAGGTACTCGAATTACTTTATCTCCCTTAACTATTCCTATCGTTTCATGTCCATAAAAAGAAACTACTTTATCACCTACGTTTAAATTTGTTACTTTATTACCAACTTGAATTACTTCACCATAACTTTCATATCCAGTTTTTTTTGGATAGATAGGATTTGTATCTGTAACATCCGATTCTTTATACTGTGGTAACTCTGCTCCAATACTTATTGCACCTGCAATTGTTTTAACGATAATTTCATTATCCTGTATAGACTTAATTTTACATGTTTTCCACTTAAGACGTTTTGGTCCTTCTAAAACTAATTTATTTTGTTCCATTTATACCCCTCACATTTTATAAAATATATTCTCACTAAATTTCAAACAATGTATAATAGATTCATCTAAAATTAAGCTATAAAGTTGGCTAGCAACCAACAGTGATAATATGATAATTGAATTTGATGGATATGAAATAAATGAGTATGTTATTGGCCTTACCTGCTCTATACACGAAATAAGAACAATGTATTTACATGTTAAAAGTGAAGAGTTATCTAACGAAGATCTTCTAAGCTTATTTTGTGTACGGTATCACTTTGAAAAATCCTCAAAATTACTACAAGAAGAAGTCCTAAGCGATGCTGTCATTGATTTAGATACAGACTATATTTATATCCCTAATAGATAACAATACACTAGATTTAAATGAGTAGAAATTACGATTCAGCTAAGTGTTTAATAAAATAAGTGAATGCCCAAATTAATGTCGCAAATTGAGTGACAAAATACATTGTCCATTCAAAACCAGTCAATTTTCTCTCTCGTTTCACTTTCTTTAAGTATCTGTAAAATATAAATGTACTTAAAAACATAAGTAATAATGATAATTGCTGTAAATCATCGACTATACGTACCCCCATAGACTCCATCACCCTCCCATTCAAAATAAATGCTATACTTTAAAGATATCATCTATTGGTAGTTTATTTCCATTTAAAACAATTATGTCCTAAACAAAAAGAGCACTCAACAATTGGGTGCTCTAAAAATTATTAACATAACACTTTTCTTCTACTTTTTATAACTCAGTTCTATCACTTTGGGTATATGATTGTTATCATATTTCCTTTTATAGAGGTAACGTCAGGAAAATACGAATATACAAAGTTAAGGAATTTTCATTACTTTATAACCATTTTTAAGTTATATTCAATAACCATGCTTTGACATTGTCTAGAGCATGGTTATTATTTAAACAAATATAAATCTGCTTAGTTGATTTTTTAGTTCATCAATTTATTGAATTCATTAACTGAAAGAAGTATTCAGGTTTGTGAGTTTTATTTAGGTTAAACCATGAATGTAATGTATCTGGTGCAAATACATCTAATTTTTTCAGTACTTCCATCGCAAATTCCAGAGGAGCTATTCCTGATGCAGTAACTAAGTTCGCATCAGATACCGCAGATCTCAACTCATAGAATTTTTCTCCTTTATAGTTAGGACATACCATTTTAGTGTATTCTAAATTATTAGTTGTATGCTTTCTAGTATCTAAGTATCCCCTATTTGCAAGGGCCTCAGTTGCACCACAAATTGCACCAACAATAGTACCAAACTTTAAAGCTTGGCCAACTCTTTCCAAGATAGGTTGATGAATCTCTTCACTCCAAGTAGTCCCTCCTGGTAAAATTAAAAGATCTTTACTCTCAAAAGTACATTCATCAAGGGAAATATCTGGTTTTATGCTCAGTCCCCCCATAGTAGTAATCATTTCTTTATTAGCTCCTACTGTAATTACTTTTAAAGGTACTAAATCTTTTTTAAAATATCTTCCTGAATTTAGTTCGGTAATTAAATATCCATATTCCCAGTCCGACATTGTATTAAATACATAT
>NZ_WEII01000215.1:0-3554 GCF_009183805.1 Bacillus sp. B2-WWTP-C-10-Post-4
CTTCCAGAATGTAAAAAGGTAGCAACAAATAACAAAAATGAATTATTCCCTTTATTTGCACCAAAAGGATTAGAGACATTAACATTAGAGGTTTGGTCTGAAAATATAGTGCTGGAAATAGAACAAGCATTACTTGATAGTGAAATTATTTTGACTAAAGTTGGTGAAAATACTTACGTATTGAATACAGATTTTCCAGTGTTATTAAAGGTTGTGAGATACAATATTGAAAAGGTGTTACAAAATCCATATAAAATGCAATATTGCCAAAAATATAAAACAAATCTTGTAGATGATGTTACGAAAGCTGTCTATGCTACCGCGGGCGAGCGCAGTGATGCGACATTAGCATTAATCGCATTGAAAAATTGTGATGGACGAGAAAAAATTGATCCAAAACAAATCATTAGAGAGGGATTTGCACGAGCAAACCGTATTTCAACATTTATTAATTTATTTATAGGCCAAAGTGTATCGCGTAAAACAATTGTAAATAGTGTTTTTAGTTTATTAGAGCAAAAAGGATTTTTGAAGCGTAGTTGGAATAAGATAAATTTACCTTGTATATATGTTAATTTATCAATTGAACGAATATCGAAATTTGATTTCTTACCTATTCTTTCAAAAATAAAAGGAAAAGAAATTTTATATAAATTATATGGGAATACAGAATGGCAAACGATTGATTACGTATTATTAAATATAAATAAACATAATGCATTTTTACCACAACCATCAAAGAGAAATGATATGGGAGCTCTTTTTAAACAATATGTTTCCGAAACATTAATGGAAATTGTACAATATGCAAAAGAACAAAATGAACAAGTTTATTTCATTGTAGATGCAAATTTGAGAAGGGATTGGATAAAAGAGTTACAAAATAAAGAAATTAATACAGATATTTTACCTGATATTGTTCCAGAGGTGTTAAAGGTTCCAAATTTAAATATTATTAGAATAAATACAGGTTTTGATGTACCAAGTTACGGTTTAATAGAATGTGATGATGCTTTAGATAGCATTGGCTTATATGCAGATCAAAAAGGGATGTATTATAGCACTGGTGAATATTCCCTTAATTGTAGTGGGATTTTTCAGCGATATATACTTGAAATTCTACCATTAGGTGTAAAACCTGTAGAAAGGGATTATATCGCTAAAATGATACATTACATGTGCTGTAATTCTAGTATGCTTTCGAAAAAGAATGTACACATGACATATTCCATGCATATGGAAAAGGTAATAAAGAGTTATATTACTGACATAGATGCAAGAGAGTTTAAAGAATTTGATGATGAATTGGATGTAGATGTAGTAAAAGTAGAAAAGAAAGATTCAATTATTCTACTTTAAATACTAGTAAACAAATCCTGCTCGTTATATCGATCAGGATTTGTCATTTTTTTATGTAAATAAGGATATCCTTTGTCAAGTATCTTTTCGTTTACATATTTACTTTATGTGCAGACAGGATTAATATGTTTTTTAGAAATACAAAAACTATTTCATATGGAAAAATAATTTTTATTAATTGAAAAAATTTGAAAGGAATGGGGAATTGTGAAGAAATTAGATGTGCTCTTAATGCTACTGAGCGGCCTCTTTCCAATTGCAGGACTTACAAAGCAAATCCCTCTAGAACAATCTATATATATTGGAGGGCTTTTATTTTTTACTAGTTTCGGTAGTTATTTTGCTAAAAAGATGTATTCACGTATATGCAGTTGGATAGCGTATGCGCCATTTATAACATTACTGTTAGTTATTTGGCATCAAGATATTTCAACAAGCTCAATCATAGCAAATGCGAAAATTGCTGCATGTGTCGCGTTAATTCCATGTTTATTCCGTTTTCGTACATATGGACTTACTTTGGGCTTATTCTCATTATGGGCCGCTTTACTATGGGATATAAAAGAAGTACAGTCGTTATTCATACTTGAACGCATAACGAGTTTAATGACAAGCCATTATGTATATATATTACTATTAATTGGAGGACTTGTAATAGGAGGATTACTTGCGATGTTCATTCACCGCAAAGAGAAAGATAATAATAAAGAAAATATAAATCTACTTGGACCAAAAAAGAAACGCAAAAGATTATCATTTAAGATTCGTCTTCCAAGATTACCGAAATTAAGGATGAAACTATTTAAGTTTGGTGGGAAAGAATCTAAAAGTAAAATGCCAGAAAAAATCCATGAATATAAGTACGAAGAACCAGTTGCAACATATGAAATGACAGAGAAAATAGATCCATACAAAGAAAATGCAGTTCAAGGTCAAACAAGGATGGAACGCCGAAGAAATAGGTATAATGCATAATGAAGTTTAATAACCCCGTAATGACTTATCTTAATATTGATAAATCATTACGGTTTTTTTATGTAATGAAATGAAGGTTGCTATTGCGGAGGGGAATAGCATATTTTATAGATAGGAACTAAAATAAGGGGAGGATAAAATGCTTATCATTACATATATATCTGCTTGCATATTATTCTTAGTTAGCTTTTTACATGTATATTGGGCTTTCGGAGGTAATTGGGGGACAAATAGTGTTATTCCAACTAAATCAGGGGAAAAGGCGTTTACACCTCGCGCCGGAATGACATTGTTCATTGCATTATTATTAAGTATGGCAGCAATAATTTTGTTGCAACAAGCAAATATTGTTCATTTTGCAGTTCCTAATGTTATTATTCAAGTCGGTTCCTGGATTTGTATGATTGTCTTTTCTATTAGAGTGATTGGTGAGTTTAACTATTTTGGTATCTTTAAACGACAAAAAGATACGCACTTTGCAAGAATGGATACTGGTTTATATATTCCACTTTGTGCATTTTTATCTTTATCTTTCTTATTAGCAATAATTTTGTGAGTGAATAATAGTAGTTTCTTTTCTCAACATATATGTAAACGTGAGAAATCTAAGAGTAAATAAAAAGGATGTAAGCGCCTTCTTGTCGAAATGTAAATTATTATGAAAGGCGGTGACACTATGAAGTATGTAAAAGTTAGTATGAATGGTGGAAGTGAACATAAATTCTCAATGACTTTAGATCGGTTTAAAGAACTTATTACTACAGAGAATGGGATATTAGAAAATAAATTAGTATGTATTGAAAATGTAATGATTAATCCTACTAATATATCTTCTGTAGTTGAAAAAATTGGTGTACCGGCTAAGTTTATGGAAGCTTAAAATGTTAGATAAAAAACATCCATTAGGGATGTTTTTTAATTTATAAATATGATAATCGTACAGTAAATATTTGAGTAGATTTTATAGCAATGACTATGCATATATTAAGTACCTGAACATGGTTCTTAATACATGCACGAAATAATAAGTACAAGCATATATTATATAGTAGGACAAGATCTTCGTGTCCTACTTAATACTCAGAAAAAACCTCTAATCACATAAGAGCATCCAATTGCAGGGTGCTCTTATTTTTTATGAAAATCTACTACGAGTCTTATTTTATAGTAGGATGCAATAATAAAGGGCTATTTTGAAATAGTGTTCTTTAGCCTTTAAT
>NZ_WEII01000216.1:0-3370 GCF_009183805.1 Bacillus sp. B2-WWTP-C-10-Post-4
GAAGTAAAGATAAAACTTTTATAGGCTATCAAAAATAGAGAAAAGACCTACTCTCACAAGGGAAAATTAGATATTATAACGTAAAAAATCATAAATAGTAGAAAATGTATCCGTAGATTCAATAATTATTAGACTTTCAATTCTACAAAAAAGCAGAAAGAAAATTATATGTTTCTACATAAAATCGGAAAGAGATTGATACAAATCACATTATATTTATTCAACCTTTAAAATAGGACATGTTTTCTTTATTTTGGTAAATAAGCAGTGTGTAGCGTCCAATTATCCATATTTTGTTCAGATAATGTAGCTATTTGTTAACATTACACAGTATTTACACATAACTCACATTATTATTGATGATTTTCATTAGATAAATTCAATAACACTAGTATCCCCAATAATCTTTGTAAAATAATATTCACATTTGATCATATTTGTCCTCATATTCACTTTTTTTATTAATATCCTTCTGATTTTTTGTAGATATACAATTGGATATTTTACTACACGTAAAGAATATTTAATGTGTAGTGTGGAAATTTTATTATAGGTAGAAGAGGTTTGGTATAGAAATGCATAAAAAAAGACTCCATTTTACATGGGGTCCTTCTGATTTTGTATTTATAAATAGAGTAGTAGAAAAGGGGGGAATAAACCAAACACGAATAGCCCTCCACTTTTGATTTTTTCAAAAATAGAGAGCTTGTTATTATCATTTCATTTCCATTGCGGTTAGCACCTGATCTGGAGCAGTTATTGTTACACCGGCACGTACTAAACGTTCGAAGGTACGCATAAACTCTAGTAAATTAAACTGCTTTGGTAGCTCAATCACACGAAGTTTTTCTTGTGGCAGCTTATCAATTGCCTCGATAAACCATTCGCGCACATCACTTGGAATTGTGCGTTCTTTATGGCCACGAACTTTTAGTTTTTCACGCATTTCAATTTCTAAAGCGATATATGCATGGAGATTCACTCCCTGATCATATGCATATTTTCTAAATAACGTTTCTTCCTGGTATTTTAGATAATTACGGTGATAAGACTCTTCTGTTACTGGTACTGCAAACTTCTGCTTCAGTAGTGCATGTACATTTCTAAACATTTTCTTAATGTTATGAAGAGAGTACATAGAATAATGTAGACCAAAATTAAAGACAGCTTTCTCACGGTCACTATTTCTCTCTTTTGGTATATGTTGTGCAATAAGAGGGTAGATACCTTCTTTCGCCGCTGTATCCAGAATTTGATATTGAGATGTCTGATGTAATAGTTTTTTCAATGTATATACAAGTTTTGTAGGGTATCCTTCTTTGCGATCAACCATATCACGAAGCCCACGAATGACACTACGAATTTGACGATGACAAGTATGCTTTAATACATGAATGAACTTATTCATGCCTGTAGACAATTCACCGATATTCATTTCTTGTAGAAGTGATTCGATGAATTTCGCTTTACGTGCATAGGTAGCTTTTGGTGTAAACGGATCCCTGTATTGTTCTTCTCCAGATTCTTTCGAACATAAGAAGTCTGAATGGATAGATAGATATAGCGTTGTATATCGTTTTGTATATTTTACACCTTTTTGCATTTTGCAAATTTTGAATAGGGGACTACCCGTACATGAGAATGTAATTGTTAATTCATCGATAACCGCACGGATTTGATGCGGATATTTTTTATGTAAGAAACGATACATCCCGCCAAAGTGAGTCTTGTTTCCTCTTTCGTCTTGCTTGTCCAAAGAGCGCTTTAGCGTTATTTCTGTATGTTGTTGCATTGCGATATCTAAAAATAACTTCTTAGCCGCTACAGATAACTTAAAGAAAGCCTTTGTAAATACAACAGGACTAATATATATGTACGGATTTGCTTTTTCTGTTTCCCCATTCAGAAAATGAGTGAGTTTAATTGTGTAACGGCCATCAATTCCATTTTCAATGGAGATAATGTTATGTAAGCTTAACTTTTTCAAAGCGATATAGAATTGAGAGTGTTGGATATAAGCAAATTCTTCTTTATATTGTTTGTAATCTTCCCACATCATATGTATGGTTACATTGGGAATGACACCATTAGTAAAGCATTTCTTATGTATATATAAGAACACTTCGAGATCAGCATTCGTAATGCCGTATAATTTATGCTTTCTTCCCGTTTTTTCTGCAAGTGCAGACATTGCGCGACGTGAAAAAGATGGTTTGGCTCTTTCGACAAATCCATCCACATCAGCAATACGATCTTCGTATGTCATGTGCTGTAGAATATCTTCTAAATAAGTATCTTTATAACTGTAGTACTTTTCCTCAAATGCTTCCACAAGCTTTTGCCAAGATTTGAGTGTTACTAAAACTGCGTTTGTTGTTTGCCCATTTAAGCTCCGTTGATTACGTATCACAAATGATTTCCCCATCTTTTTCACCTCCGTTCTACAAATTCAGAAATATATGTCAAAATACTATAAAATATACCAATTATGATTATAGCAAATCGAATTTTGTAAAAACGTGCCCTTTAAGAGAGAATTTCAAAAAAGGCAACACCTTATGGGTCTTAGAGCGACAAGGGATAGAGAAAATTGTTATTTTTATTTTTGGTACGCGACTTGGGAAGGAATGTTGCTCTTTTCTTGTATGATGCTATTTAATGAGAAAAGGAGAAATCCTTTAATATCAATACTTTATTGATATTTCAATTGATTTTTGGTACGCAACTTGGGAAAGGTGTTGCTCCTTTTTCAGGAAAATGGGTACGCGACTTGGGAAAGAATTTTTGTATAATATATAAATTGCTTGTGATTTAACATCTTAGATCACCTGATATAACAGCATTTATGGCTGATTTCACTAATAAGATAGGTACGCGACTTGGGAAAAACGTTGCTTATTTAGAAAAAAAGTACGCAAGATGGGAAGAATGTTGCTTCTTTTTCACCTGAAATTAAATAATTTAAATGTTTAGTGTTGCTTATTTAGAGAAATAAGTACGCAACACGGGAAAAATGTTGCTTATTCTAGTGGAATAGTACGTAAGTTGAGAGTGATGTTGCTTGTTTTGGACTAAGGGTACGCAAGATGGGAAAGATGTTGCATGTTTTACTTCCATTTAGTGAAAAGGGTTTACAAACTAATAAAAACTAAGTGTATTGTTGCTATTACAGATACGAAAGTTAATTCTTGAATATTAGTTTCCATTTATTTAATATTTTTTTATTTTGGAGTCTACCAATGTTTATCCTTATGAACTTAATATTTTATAAAGACATTATCAAATATATTTAAAATAAAGATTGGGTTAGCATCCTTTCAGATATTTCAATGTCCTTATTGATAGTAATACTAGGAACGGTACTATATAC
>NZ_WEII01000217.1:0-3353 GCF_009183805.1 Bacillus sp. B2-WWTP-C-10-Post-4
TTATAATGCTTATTATAAGTCTTGTTAATTTTAGAACATGGGTGCATCCTTTTCTATTCTTTATCTGCGGACTAATTTTCTTCATTAATATAGTAAATACCCGTAAGAGAAAAGGGCGTAATTCAAATTAAAACAAAATTGTATCCGTATAACCAAAAAACGCTATTCTTTTTGTAGAAATATAAAGAGAGTATGGAATTTTTTGTTTCAAGATGAACTCCAATGATTTGCTGAGGGATTATATCAATATTTTCCTCCTTCACTTTTAGAACAGCTTGCTAGAGGGGGAGATTTTGTTTAAAGAAAGGGAGCTTTTGCGATGTTACCTAATTATATAAAAATAGCTCATGAGATAGCCCAAAAAGCCCATGCTGGACAAGTAGATAAAGCAGGTATGGATTATATCAAACACCCTGAGGCAGTTGCTAACTTTGTAAATACGACCGAAGAGAAGGCTACTGCTTATTTGCATGATGTTCTGGAAGATACTGAGATAACTGCTAATGATCTGTTAAGTGCTGGTATACCTCATAACGTAGTTGAGGCAGTGCAAGTACTGACAAAAGAGAAATACACACCTTATTTTGAGTATCTGAGCAGAGTGAAAGAAAATTCTCTTGCTCGTACAGTTAAACTTGCAGACTTAAAACATAATTCTGATCGCTCAAGACTTGCTAGGATAACAGATAAAGACCTAAAACGATTGGAGAAGTACCGCAAAGCGATTCAGTTTTTAGGGAAATAAAAGAAACAGCAACTTCTTAAGTGACAATTTCTTATAATACTAGTTGTTTAAAGAAACTCCTTCTTGCAATGTTTTAAGGCATGTAAGAACAATTCTCTGGTTGTTATAAAATAACAAATAAGAGACGATATTCTAAAGGAGTCTAGAATATCGTCTCTTATTATAAGCCTTAAAACGTTAATTCAGGAATATGTAAATGGTTTTTTAATAAGTTCCAAGTCTCATCTAGAATGGGTTTTGGTGGTATGTAAATAATTGTTCCATCCCGACCTCTTGTTAAAATAACTCTATATGCATTGAGTTTAATTTGGAATGGATCTTCAACACCCCATTGATAGTGTTGCCCCTTCCAAGTCCCATTTTGTAGATATAGATCATCATCCCAATGAACAAGCGTCATATCTAGTTCAAGACCCTGTGTTTGGAATTCAGTTGAGCTGTTGTTGAGCGCTCTACAATAGTATTGGGATTCGGCATAGTTAAAGTATTGAGCGATCTTACTAGGGCGTTCATATCGTTCACCTCTTGGTAGAACAGGGACTTCTTTTTGATGATCAGCGCCACCAGCACAGACAACGCCAACTGTTTTTGTATCATCCTGATAAAGCTGATGTAAAGTAAGTTTGGCTTTGTTTAAATCACGTGTAATAAAAAGTTGATAATGTTCTTTCGGTAAATGATGAATTAGTTGTTTTATTTGCTCAAAATTAGCATCCAATAAAGTATTAATGATTTCATAGTATTTTAAAGCTGCATGAGCACGGAAAGATGAGTTTAAATGTAGCTGAGAATGAGTTCTATAATGTGCTGCATTTGTAAATAAAGAATTAGGATGTTTAGAGTGAACAGTCACGTTTTTTCCAGCGATCGCAGTATTCCATAGAGCAAGACCGCCTTCCTCACCAGAATAGATCTCTTGTCCTTCACCAATTAAACCAATTGTTACACTCCACGGTTTATTATTTGTTGTAATATTCATTATAATATCCGGTTCGCTTAAGTTTTGAGCTTCTCGATTTCTTCGAGTGAGTGATTGGTCGACTTTTTTTGCATCCCATGCTCGTTGGGCCTCATCAAAAATGATTATTTGTTCTTTTGGAATCATTCTTTTTTCGAGAAAATCCATTTTATATCCATATAGACCTTGTACGAAGGTTCTATTTTTCAACGTATCTTGTAATACGTCTACTAATGGGCCGTTACCAGATAAATAAACTGCATTTTTCATCTCATGTGCAATGGTTAGACCTAAATATGTTTTACCTGCTCCTGGCTCGCCAGATACTAAAATGAGATGATGGGTATTTGTATGTTGAGCTTCTTCAATGATTGAGCGTACAGTTTGTTGTACTTCTGGAAAATTACTGCTTGATACAGCTTTAATGTCAGGGAGCGGTTCATTATTTAAAATAGAACGAGCAGCTTCTAGCATAGAAGGTGAGGGTTCATAGACACCATCGATTATTTCCTCTAGCGTCAAAGTTGGTACTTTTGTTTTATTGATGATTCGTTTAAGAATGCTTTCCAATCCATCAACAGTGGAAAGGGTTACTTGATATTCTTTTTGGAAAACCCAGCGTTCACCTTCATAGTTTGTAAGCAGTAAAACACCTATGACTTGCATGTTAGATTGTTGAATAGCTGAGTGATAATGTTCAAGATCACGCATATAAAGAGATGTTTGGATATATTCAGAAGGTGAAACGCTATTATAACTTTTACATTCGAGGACTATCAGATAACCATTGATCAGTAAAAGTACATCTGGGCGACGACCGCCTCCGCGTAAAATCTCATATTCAAAAATAAGTGATGCATCTAAATTAGAAAATCGATTAAATAAATCTTGTAGTTTATTATAACTATCAATCCATGCTCTCTTTTGAGAATCTATTTTTGGATCATTTGTATTGTTTTTATAAACATGATCTAACAATTGTTTAATAAAAAACTGTACATCTAATTGCTTAAATTGTTCAATAGTTCCAGCCCAGCCATAGTTCAAGATAAAGGCCCCCTTGAAGTGTAGTAGGATATATGTATATTTCTATTATACGAAATGATATAACTAGTTTGGAATAAGAAAAGAGTTAAGTCGTATTTTTTCTGGGTAATTTTGTGGTAATAAAAGATTTTCTTTATATGTTGAGGGTTATTGATAACAAAAGAATTGATTTAGATGAAGATATTTTATGTTTAAACATAGTTTCTTAACTAGATCACGAAATCATATTATTAACCAATTATCACTTTTAAATAAAGTCACTATGTTTTGAAAAAGATGCGATAAAATATAAAAAGGAAATGGACCATTTGTTAAAAAGATCAATTTCCTTTTTACGATTTAAATATATTTAAATTTTATTACAAAAGAACCTAAATCATAGCCTGTTTTTATTATTGCTATAGCTGAAATTATAGCTAATGGGTATTTAATAGATGATTTGTTGAGAAATTCCTTTATGTTTTTCATGTTGTAGACCTCCATTGCATTGATATTATTAATATATACAGTATCACAAACATAGTGGTTAAAAGCCATTATATTTATCCCAATTAAATATAATGTGAAGAAGGGTACTTAAATTGACGGAGAACGAAACAAAAT
>NZ_WEII01000218.1:0-3232 GCF_009183805.1 Bacillus sp. B2-WWTP-C-10-Post-4
ATTACTAATTCCTTTTATATCAACAAATTTCCCCACATATCCCTTTGTACCAATATCTTTTAAAGTACGTATAAAAAAGGCCCTTTATCTTATCTTTATCTTATCTTTACCTTATCTTTAAATTTTTATATTAAACTTGAAACCTTAAAGTATTGATGTATGAGTCTAAAAGGGTGGGAGATAGATGTTCATTACATAGTTTGTATATAAACAATTACCTTTGAAAAATTGAATTTCTTATACGAGGAGGAATATATGAAGGATACAAGTAAAAATCAAATTATAAAAGTGTTCCTTATTAGTATTTTAGGCTTAGGAACAATACTTGGAATGCTATATTTTAATCATAAAACCAATATTCAACAAAATAAAGCGCTAGCCACCGAAAAACGTGTATTGCAATATGAGTCTACCTTAAAAAAAGAATTAGAAAAATATAATTTAGGAGAGAAAACACCAATTTTATTAGGAATTATGTATCAAGAGAGTAGAGGTGAGGGAAACGACCCTATGCAGTCATCCGAATCACTTGGATTAAAGCCAAATGAAATTCAAGAGACAAGCTTGAGCATTAAACAAGGGGTAAAGCACTTTGTTAAAATGTACAAGTATGGAACGGAAAAAGATGTTAGCATGGATACAATTATTCAAAGCTATAATATGGGGCCAGGGTATATTGATTTTATTGCTAGTCAAGAAGTTAAACAACACTCGGAGGATTCGGCCAAAAAATTTTCTAAGATGAAAGTTGATCAAAATCCAGCAATGTACACTTGTGGTGGAAATAAAAATAATTTTAGGTATCCATATTGTTATGGTGATTTCAAATATGCCACAAAGGTAAATGAAAAAACAAAACTTATTGAAGAACTTCTTCGAAATGTACATAGCTCTTCTAAATAAGTTGCAGAATGAAATATAATGATACCCAGTTATTAACAATAATATCTAAGAAAAAACTGTTTTATTTATTAATTAACATTATTTTCAAAAATAAATTCTGTAGATGTTAATATTTGTTATATAATATATTTGTCAAAGCATTACCCTTGAAGTTTCTACGGTCAATTTGTAAGATAGTTTGTTTGGTCCTTATATTCGCCTTAAGCTAAAAAGAACTTGTAGAGATTCCTACAAGTTTTTTTGTTTTAAGGGTTAAATGTGGATTTCAAATATAGTTGTAATTTTTTGAGGGGGAAAAGTAAATGTTTATAAAAACAGAAAGGTTATTAATACGGAAATTTGAGTTCAAAGATTGGCAAGCTGTTCATGAGTATACATCAGATATCAATGTTATGAAATACATACCTGAAGGGGTTTTTACTGAAGAAAATACAAGAAACTTTGTGAATGAAAACATTGGTGAAAACGCTAAGAACTTTCCTGTAGTATTAATTGATAAAGATATCCTGATTGGTCATATAGTTTTTCATAAATATTTTGGTGAGCATACATATGAGATTGGTTGGGTGTTCAATCCTAAATATTTCAATAAAGGATATGCTTCTGAAGCAGCACAAGCTACATTGAAATATGGCTTTAAGGAAATGAAATTACATAGGATTATAGCTACATGTCAGCCACAAAATACCCCATCATATCGAGTAATGGAGAAGATTGGAATGAGAAGAGAAGGCTATTTCAGGAAGTGTATACCACATGGGAATGAATGGTGGGATGAATATTATTACGCTATTTTAGAAGAAGAGTAGTGTTTCAGAATGCATCATTTAAATTGACACTCTTATTCCTAAATAGGCAAGTTGACTATCTTTATTGGGGATTCTTGCTACTAAAGGCGAAGTTTATTTTCAGTATCGCTGACGTGCAAAACTTTGTATAATCTGATCTTATCTCTAAATCACAACTGTTACCCCATCACCATCAAGTTAAAGTTTCATTTTATTTTGCTAACTTGATCGTGATGTGACGTAACCTTAATTATTTAAAAATTTTAAAAAGGCCCCTTAGTCATGTTAAAGGGACCTTGATCACGCAAATGATCTGTAAACCAATTCATTTTTTATATACAGATCATTTGTATGATAATTTTTATAAATAATTGCTAAATAGTGAATTTACATAAATGCTTTTAGTAGTTCTTGAATTAATGGGATTGCTCCACCTATAAATTTTAAAACTGCCATTGCGATTTCCATATTATTCTCTCCTCTTTTTCGTATTAAGATGTAATAAATCTTTATAACCTTATTATAGTAAGCGCTTACAATTATAACAATATATTTTCGTATGCAATATTGCATATTTATACATTAGATCTCTATTATTCATTTTTTAATGGTACTATAGCGAGGTGAGAGTCTTTAAGGGTTCTGCTTAATAGGAGGAAATATGGAAAGAGTGCAAGCGATTTACAGTAATCAAAAATTTAAGAGTTGGGTTAAACAGGTATTAGCTGTAGGAGGAGTAATAGGGTGCTGTTATTTGGTGTTATATGTTTTCTGTTTCTTAGTTATCATGTAAATAGTATACAACTAAACTAGTAGAGTCTTGCCTAGAAAGGTAAGGCTCTTTTATTGTAGTACCTGGAGATGAGCAAACTACATACAATATCTCTCAGGTTTTTCAGATCACTTTGTACGGTTTCTTGTTTAGAACACTAATTCCTATCATTGAAAACAGAATTCTATGGATAAAAAATATGTTTTTACTAGATACATATTAAAAAGACAAGCATAAATTATATTAGATTTTGACAAAGTCTTTTTGATTTCGAAAAGGATTTAAATCTTACTTATAGATTTGATTCCTTTTTATATAATATAATCCTTATATTGATACGTAAATATAATACAGTAATAATGATTTAAAAGCAAGAATTTTAGTAGCGGTACGTTCACACATCCATCAACTTAAGATTTTAAAGTAGCTCTTAAACAAAAAAATTCTTTTTTTAATTGATTAATAGTAAACAAGAAAGATTGGCAAATTAACAACTAAAGAGATTTATTCAGGTAAAATCTATCAAAAGGTCCTTTACAAAATTTATACATAATTCAATTATAAAATAATGTAAAAATTATGCATTTTTGTAAAAGAAATTCATTGACACTTGTGTATATAAGTAACTATACTCGTTACATCAAATTGAATGCGTGATAATACGATTTTATTATTATTACAAACATGTAAATATAAAAATAGAAAATTTCAATTTGATAAATACAATGGTAGAGGTGTTTATTTTAATGAAGCACAAATTAATTGCAAC
>NZ_WEII01000219.1:0-3140 GCF_009183805.1 Bacillus sp. B2-WWTP-C-10-Post-4
GATATGGAGACGCTAACTTATTTTAAGTACTTTATAAAATTTAGATCTTGATAATCTCAAAGCATATAAATTGTTAATGAATTTATTAAATAAAGTGTATAAATTTCCAACATAAAGAACAAATTAATAGAGATGTTATAAACTACTATCACGAAAGGGTGTAAATTATGCATACAAAACGTTGTTCGCATAAGAAATGTCAATGCTTTATTGTTCCAACCTATATTCTGGAGAATTTAGCACAAAACGATATAGAAGCCGCACGAATCAGTTTAGCAAAAAGTCGCCAAATTCGAAAACGTAGAAGCTTGAAAGAATATGATATTAATGGGGTTGTCGCTTTAACTGATGCAGGAGCAGGACCTAAAGGTGAATCTGCACGCCATGTATATGATTGTAATGGTGGAAGAGACCTTCGAGTTAAAGAGGTTAGAAAAGAAGGAGATAGATCAATTGAGGATAACGCGGTTAACCATGCGTATGATTATGCTGGTATAGTACGTGATTATTACAAAAATGTGTTCCACCGCAATTCTATTGATGACAATGGTCTTGATCTCATTTTGAATGTTCATTTTGGTCATAACTATCAAAATGCTTTTTGGGACGGGGATGAAATGGTGTTTGGTGATGGGGATGGAACTATTTTTACTAGTTTTACAAATTCACTTGATGTTATAGGGCACGAACTAACACATGGAATTACTCAATTTACTAATGGATTAGAATATGATGGACAGTCTGGAGCTTTGAATGAACATATTTCGGACGTGTTCGGAATTGCAATTAAGCAATCTTATTTAAAGCAAACGGCAAACGATGCGGATTGGTTAATTGGTGCTGATATAATGGGACCAACATTAAAAGGACAAGCTCTTCGTTCAATGAAAGCACCTGGCACTGCATTTGACAATAAACTAATGGGTAAGGATATGCAACCAGATCATATGAAAAACTATTATCAAGGATCTCAGGATAACCACGGTGTTCATATAAATAGTGGTATACCAAATAAAGTGTTTTATCTTGTATCTATGGAAATTGGAACAGATAAAGCAGCTTTAATATGGTATAATGCAATGCACAGCTTATTTGCAACTACTAATTTCAATCAATTTGCGCAAATTGTAAATAAAGCAGCACAAAAACTTGTAGATAGTGGCGAAGTTCCGCAAACAGCTGCAAAAACAGTAGAATCAGCTTTTAAATCGGTTGGTTTACCTTCTTAATCAGATTCTGTATCATGAAGGGAGGGGCTAATATGCATATTAAATTTAGTTGTACCGGGGGACTAGCTAACCTCCACTTAACCTTTCAGACAGATACGATGGATTTACCAGAGGAACAAGCTAAGGAATTAATTAATTTAATTCATCAATCTAATCTTTTACATCTTAAACCAAGTGAAGTAAATGGGGCTGCTATCCAAGGAGCGGATGCTTTTTCTTATGAGTTGGGAATAACAGACGATGAGAAGAATGTATCCTTTTCAGTAAACGATTTGACAGCTCCAAAAGATATGCTCCCCGTTTTAGATTATTTACGCAATTTAGCTATTAAAGAAAATATGGAAAAATAATAAAAAAACCAAATTCTCAATTAGAATTTGGTTTTTTTATTATTAACAACATCTTATGTATTTTTAAAATTTATCTGCAAAGCATACGTGATGAAAAATTGTGTTATAAAATAATATTGAAATCTTACTAATCCTGTTTGTTTTCTGAAAAACCAAATTCATTTGGAAATTGAGATGTTAAGTAATCTTTCTATTGCTATTTAAATTAATTATTAAAGAGTCTTCGCTAAAACTAACAAATAGAATTGGTGTAATTTTAAGAGTAATCCTGTAATATTAAATAAATTCACTGCAGATTTCCAACTATGTATTTTTTACACAATAAAATAAAGATTGAACCGAGTAATACACCTTGTTTAAATGTCAGAATAAAAGTTCAGCAAAATAAAATTGCTGAACTTTTATTCTTTATTCTTTCCTAGTCTACCTAAGCTATCTTTAATAGTTGTTTCCCCAAGTTGAGTATATAACAATGCTGTATCTTGACTAGTATGTCCAAGTTGCTGCATCACTTGTAACGAGTCTTTCTCTTCCATGTATAACTTATTTGCCAATGTATGTCTTAATTTATGAGGAGACATTCTTTTTCCATAGGCCTTAGTATATTTTTCTACTATATCTTGGATGGCCCTAACTGATAGAGGCTGTGCAGTATGTTTATACTTCGATAAAAACACATTTTTTAATTCTTTTCCTGGTGCATATTTGCTATCTCTAATTTCCATATACTTTTCAAGATCATTTAACGCAATTGGAGTAATCCATACTGAATCTTCTTTATTTCCTTTTCGTATTACATCAATTAGCCTTTCTTTTATATTTATATCTTCCATACGGAGATCGGCCAATTCACTTACACGAATACCACTACCAAGAAAAAGGGAAAGAATAGCTACATCACGATCTTTGTCTCTTAGAAAATAGAACAATTGATGTTTTGTTAAAGATTTTTCATGTTCGTACTTAACGTAATTCAAAAATTCTTGATCGTCATCATTATGAAATATCTTAGATCTCATACGTTTTGCACGGGCATTTAATGTTTCTTTATCTTTATGTATTTCAATTTTGGCCATTACATTTCTATAAAAATAACATTCTCCCTCATCATTCTCTGATAGGGAAGTAAGGTACTTGAATAAAGACTTTAAGGCTGAAATTTTTCTGTTAACAGAGGAATTCTGCATGTTTTGTTGTAGTTTTAGAAACCTCATGAAGTTCTCAACATCTTTTTTCTTTAAATTCTCCAAATCAGAGAAGGATATGTCTTTAATAGGCTTAAATTCAATAATTTGTTCAGATAATAGCCAGTTAAAGAAGACCCTAAAATCATATACATAATTCAGTAGGGTGGAGGGAGAGGCATCATGCAATTCTTTGTACTCCACAAATTCTTCTATGTAAAAGGGCATTTCATTTAGATTCTCGTATAATTTTTTACGATGTACGGATTTTTGACGTTGCTTGCTGTAATCCATAAAAATCACCTCATATATACTATAACAGAAAAAGAATACGAACACAAGTTCGCATTAAATTCAATTTTTACACGAACTTATTT
>NZ_WEII01000021.1:0-59645 GCF_009183805.1 Bacillus sp. B2-WWTP-C-10-Post-4
TTTGAATATAGTTTGACCAAATATTAGTTCCTTCTGCATTTTCTCCTTTAGAAATCCCAAATTTTGCATATGCTTTAGAAGGTTGATCGACTCCATTAATTCGCGGCATGACTTGATAAATATAAAACGATCCTGTACCCCTGTATTTAATATTGTCAGAACCAAGGACGAGTGAAGGTTGAATACTTCCATCATTTGTTTCCATAAATCCTATATAGCCACGTGGCTTATCTGCATCGAAAATCTTCATGTCTTGCTTATTTATTTCAACAAATCTGTTTCCACTCGTTTTAAGTGTTACTCCTTCTAAAACTTTCCCTTTGATATGCTCAGCTGTTACATATCCTATAAGATTAATTCTGGACCCCTGAATTAGAATTTCCTCAGCTGATTGATTAATCTGGGATATAACATCGCCTTTTTTAACCCTAGAATTAATATTTTGATTTGTTAAACTAAAAGCCGCTTCCATTTCCAAAACATAAGCAAATTTTTTATCGGCATCCGTCTTTGAGTACACTTCAGTCGCTTTTGCACGAAAACCTATTTCTTCGGTATTCTGCCGGATTTCTGTCTGCATGTTTGTAGTTACTGTATCAAAATCACTTTTTGCAACCTTGTCCGCTACTAAATCCACTAATTCTTTATAGTTGGTAATGTCTTTTGGGTTTGGCATGTATACAGATGGTTCTTTTCCTTGCTGTAGCTGCGGTTGAGATACCCACATTGTGCCATTACGGCGTACCCATATATCTCCTTGCAAACGAGTTACAGGAACGTCAGGAGCTTTAATGGTTACACTAACTAGTATCCAGGAGCCATTAACTAATAACTCTTTTATTTCAGTTTGCTCATAACCTAATGCGGTTGAACCATTAAAGAATTGAAGCTTAACGCACGCTCCTTGGTCTAATAAGTTTTTATCTACTACATAAACCCATGCAGACAATACATAGTCACCGCTATTTTGTGAGGCTCCAATACTTTGAGCAATACCAGTCCAGCTATTTGCTGCAACCCCCGCATTTGCAATTCTGACCGAGTTATAACCGTCATGGCGTCTGTCTGTTACTGGTGTTACTGTAGCACCTGATACAACTCCTGCTACTGTCCATTTATCGGTACTAGCAACCTCATTTGTTATATTGCCATTAGCATCAACTGTTTTTTTCTTAAACTCTGTGTTGAAGAATTGATTTATACTGCCAAGTGCCCCTACATAAGCTTTCATTTGCTTTTCCGAAATTTTTGAACTTAATGAGTCTTTTGTTTGTGTAATTTCATTCTTGTTTTCTTGAATGAGCTTTCCTTGATCTGTTTGCGTTTCTGTTAGTGTTTTAATACTAAGAGAATTCGAATTTGTGGTCTGCTTCACTTCATTTAGAGTTGTTTGCATTGTACCTTGATCTTGTTGTACTTTCGAGATTGTTTTGGAGTTTGTATTTACTGTTTGCTGAATTTCATTAGTTGTTTGAGTAAAATCGGCTTTAGAAGTAACTTCATCATTAGAAAGTTGCCATGTAGTTCGTATGTTACCTTCTTCAAATTTAGCGTGATGTGAGTTTAAACTCCCATCAATATTGCGCCCAGAGTAATAAAATTTAACTTGAGTTACATCTTTATCTTTTGTTCTAAATGTAACTGATAGTGGTTCGTCTTTATAATCCACATTAATCTTTAATTGCGAGTCAGCACGTACAGATTGCCATTCTTGCTCTCCATCTGTATACGTTATCGCTGTTTCTACGCCAAACCAAGCATTTGTATTGAATTTTGTTATTTTACCAGTAAACAAAAATGAGATAGTAAAAATTTTATTTCTATAGTTGACCTTATCCGATAAAGTCATTTGTTTACTGTCTGACCAGGTTCCAGTCATGTTCTGTTTATTTAACCCTGTTTCTGAACCGCTAGCTAAATTGATTGAACCTACAGAAATATTATTTACAGTAGTTTTTAATTCTGTAATGGTGTTAGTGTTAGATTCGGCTGTCTGTTTAGCAGTATTAGCAGTTTGACTTACTAGTTTAAGATTATCGTTTAGAGTCGTTATCTCCGTTTTCTCTGCTTTATTTTTAATTTCTTCAGCTGTGCGTTCAGCAGTCGTTTTTGTTTCATTTAATACTTTTATATCACCTTTACGGTTTGTTTCGTACACTTGCTTTCCAATAAGGTTTTCGTTTACCCAATCTTTTGTATAAACACCTTCTTTGTTGGCCTTTCCTTCAAGTTGCTGATTTAACCAAGTCTTATCAGGTATATCTTCAATTGTTTCTTTTAAAGTATCAATTTCTGTTTGTGCATTCTTTATATCTTTTTGTAATGGTCCCGTATCCGGAACAACCGATTCCCAAGCTGTACCTGTCCATATTTTTAAAATACCAGGCTTTCCATTACTAATATCACGCCATAGCGTTTTGTTTGGCTTAAGATCAGTAGTTGGTGGTTCTTTACCTTCTATAATATTAACCATATTATTTTCAATATTTTTTTTTAGTTGCTCTGATATATCTTTAGCCTCTTGCGATTCCTTTACAGCTTTTCCCGATTCTTTCTTTGCTTCTTCGGCCAACTTTTCTAGTTGTTCTAACAGTTCCTTGTTAGCCTTCCCCTCTAACCAAGCACGCATTTTATTATATAATTTTCGTAACTCCTCGTTCGAATCTATAATCTCTCGATAGTCTCCGAATACATATTTATCTTGCGAAGGATCAGTATATGATTCATCACCAGCGATTGCCCTTGCTTCAAGGTATAACTTAGGTGTGAAGCCTGTATCTTTGATTCGGATTGTATCGCCTTCATTGATTAGTTCATGTGCTAGTCCGAAAATACGTCCAATCGATTGCGCTTCTACTTCATACGAAACTGACGAATTGACACGTTTTTTTAATTCCGTCTTCATCAAAGTCAGTAATCGTTGCGGTGTCATATTTTGATCTTCTGTTTCTGGCGTGTAGAAACCAAATTTATGTTTACCATGTGCATTCCAGCGTTGAAAAGCATCACTATCTGTAATATAAAGAAGTCCGTTATTGATGCTCTCAATCGTGATAAGTTCTTCACCTTCGCCCCGTACAAATCCGACAAGTGCTGTGCAAATATCCCTGGAATGTTCAATCCGTCTAACGCCTACTAAGTCTTTCCCCAGAGTTACTTCCTTCCCTGTTTCTCTCCCTCGTTTATTTATCATATCGACGTACCATCCAGTAATTTGAGAACCAGATACTTCAACACGATATTGTATTTCCAACTCAAACAAGGCCGCAATTTTCTTTAAAAAAGTGAGGGGATCGATGAATTCATCAATCGTCATCGTGTGGAATGAAGAATAATCCGTTATTCCACGTTGCCATTTTGAATCAGCAAGAGCGATATCAATAAACGTATTAACTGTTTCGCTCTCTATACGTTGAGGTTTAATAATCCCATCTTTGGCGATTTGAACCCAGGCACCAGAAGCATGTACAGTGAGCGATCTATCATCAGAGTCTTTTTCTACTTCATTATTGATAACATATGGAACAATGCGACCATCACGCACTTCCTTTAAAACTAAGTTCTGCTGTTGTAATGTAACTGCATGTGGAGTGCCGTCAAAAGTTGTAAAATCAAATATATCAATGTTATTTTTGATTTCCCAATGACGATTGTCAGCCCAGTAGTCCTTTGGTTGAATAGCGGATAGAATTTGATCTGTTTTGAAATCAACAACATGAAGTAATCCGCTTGGTGTTCTCATCGAAATCTCTCCCTATATTTAACTTTTGCTGTTCCAATATCAGATGGTATAATTTCGAGTATATTAGCGCCTTTATTAATAACAGGAAAATTACTGAAAAACTCTTTTATGCTAATTGCGTTTTTCCCTTCAATACTGACATGACTACTTTCTGTATCAATCACGACTTTATCACCGACATCAACTATATAAGGCGGTGTGTTATTCGTATTTAAATTCACTTTCCAAAACTTTAAATCACTAACTGACATCGCTTCTACTGGCGGTACATCCTGCCACTGCATGATACTAATCTGTATTTGAGCTGCTTTTTCCATATGTTTATTGTCTTTATCCGTCCATCTAGCAAAGCGCTCTGAATCATCCTTTTCTGTCCCAGGCAGAAATTTTGAAATATATGCTTCCCATACATTTCCTGTTCTAGCTATCCACAATCGACCAAAATACTGATTCCATGTATTCGGGTAATCACCACTCTCATAGATCAAACCTGTTTTCCCCGGCTTATTATCATATCCAATTACCATCGTTCCAAAATTTTGCTCAGCTTGCCAATAAAGATCATTCATAGCAATTTTCGAAAGAACTTTGCTGTTTTCATCGAGTATCGCTATCTCAACCCGTCCCATTTCGTTAATCTTTTTACTCTTACATGTAACATAGGCTTGCATAATAAAATCTTGTACTGGACCACCAGGGATACTTTTTTTAACAGCTGCACCGTGCCATCCTTTTCCCGTTCCAGTCCCAAAATCAGAACAATAAAATTGATATTTATCTGATTTCATTTCACCAACCGGTTCCCCATCTTCCATTGAGCTGACTTTACTCCATCCGACGGTAGTGGCCATTTCATCCCATACTATACGTTGATTCCTTTCTACAGGCTTTTCCACAGTTTTTAACGGCATCCCAATACGAAAGTAATCTCGATCACTTAAAGATCCTCCGCCGAACCATACATCTAAAAAAGTGTTTGGCTTTGTAATATCGATTTCAATGATAGGGTTAGAATGAACTGTTCCTTTATTTTGGATATTAGCAACTAACCCACTAACGTCTTTTTTAAATTCAACGGTTTGCTCTTTTCCTAACTTATACGGCATTGGACATATTAGTGTAATAGTTGCTTGATGAATATTAGATTTTTCTAAAGTTTCCTCTACAGATTCCTTAATCCCGTAATACACAATATCCGGTTCGTCTGTGAAGGTAATTTTTACAGGTTCTTCTGTATCTAATAAACCATTCAATTCATCTATCCGTTTCCTTAGTTCAAAAAGAGAGACTCCCTTAAGAGAGAAATCTACTTCTAATACTCTCTTGGGAGTCCTTTTACTTAAAAAATATGAACCTGGGCGGTGAGGTACCGTTAACTCATTAATTTCGTCACTTAAAATTCCGCGACCTCTTATATCGTTAACCATAAAAAATCCTTTTTCGTATTTTTGCTCGAAATATTCTTCTAAATTAATCCCATTAAAAACTAACAATCTACCGCCCTCCTTTAAAATACATCTTTCCGTTTTTTCACAGCTTCTTGCTCTCCAGTAATATCATCAACGAACCTATTAAACTCTTGTCTACCAAGCTGTATATTAATATACGCGGGTTGTCTTTCACTAGCTGTAGAATTTGAAGCAGTTCCGGAATCCGCATTTCCTGAGCTTGCTTGTGGCTTAGCTGTCTGGTACGCACCAAGTCCTCTTGGCATTCCGTATACAGTCTCTACTTGTAGAGCTTCCGGTTTCATCCATTCAGTCATTTGTTCGGTTGTTCTTTGTACAGCACCTTTCATAGCATCTATACCATTAATCCAACCTTTCATCATATTGACACCAATGAAATCTCTGAACCAACGACTCGGTGAGTGAATCGATAACAGACCAGAAATTTTATCTTTAATTCCATTTCCGATGTCCGTAATTTTGTCCCAAATAGCCCCAGCCATAGAGCTTATACCGTTTAAAAGCCCCTGCATCATATTTTTTCCTATGCTTCCTAAATCAATTCCGCTTAGGAATGACTTTACATTGCCAAAAATTTGAGTCACTGTGTTATAGATAGAATTTAGGATGTTAGATGTCGCTGACTTAGCAGCATTCCAAATTGAGGAAATGATGCTACCTGCTGCATTCATAACAGATGAAATAACCGAGCCTATCCCCGAGAAAATTGAGCTTACTAGAGAACCTATCGCTGATAGAACACTAGAAAAAATAGATTTCACTAAATTTAGCCCACCAGTCACGACCGCGGAAATTAAATTTATTGCCCCTTGGATGATATTTCCGATTAATGACATCACACTCGACGTAATGCCTTTCACCGCGTTCCACGCCCCACTCCAATCTCCTTTTAAAACTGAAGTGAAAAGCTTTATTATGTTGGTGATTATCCCAATAGCAGAGGTTATTACGCCCATAATAGCGGGGAAAACCGCCTGGACAATCGACAAAATAAATTGAATCGCCGGGATCACTACGCCTTTTATTATTGTTGCTAGGCCTTCAAGTATCGCAGTGGCTACAGGAATTGCCGCTTGAATTATAGAAACTATTACCGGGAAAACCGCCTGGACGATTTGTAAAATTAAAGGGATAACTGTAGTCGCTATGATAGAGATTACCTGGCCTAATAATTGAATAATAGGAATCGCAATGGAAATCGCAGCAGCTATAATCTCAGCTATTACTGGGAAGACCGCTTGTACCGCCTGGAGAATAATCGGAATTACTGATGTCGCTATGATAGATAGGACCTCTCCAAATCCTTGAATCAGCATCCCTGCTATACTAAACACCGTCTGGATTACTTGTAAAATAATAGGAAATGCTGTTTGAAAAGCTTGAGCGAATATCGGTAAAACTGTAGATGCTAGCTCAGTAAAAATTTGAGCTACTTGTTGTATAGCCTCTGTTATCAATGGCATAATTTCTATTGTCGTATCAGCAAACATCTGAATTAATTCAGTAATCATAGGCATTACTTCTTGTACCACTTGACCGAAAAGTTTGAATAAATCAGATGCTAAAGGTACTACGGCTTGTATTGTTTCTCCGAACAAACGGAATAAATCGAGTGCTATCGGTACTACAGCTTGTACTACTTCACTAAACAAATTAGCTATTGTAGAACCTAACTCACCAAAAGCCGCACCTAGCTCAGAAAGAGCAGGTCCAAGTGTGGCGAAGCTTTCTGCTATAACTTGTCCCGTTTTCGCAAATTCAGGAGCTAGTGGTGCAAATGCTTGTGTAATCCCCTGAGCTATTGACTGAACAACCGGCAAAATCGCAGACATCACAGAACTAAAAATCGATTGTATAGACTGCCAAGCCGACATAAAAGCAGACTTCACTTGATCATTTGTATTTATCAATTTAAATATCGTAGCACCTAAAGAAGCTACAATAGCTATTATCCATCCTACGGGGCCTGAAACACCTAAAAATGATAAACCTAAACGTACAATTAATGGTGTTAAAGTAGCTATCGTATTTCCTATTGAAGAGAAAGACATTTTTATAAAGTTAATTACTGGAGAAAGAGCTGATCCAATTCCAGCAAATGCTGAACTAAGTCCTGATACTGCTGAACCAAACGCACCACTTATCCCCTGACCAAATTCACTAAATTTCGATTTTATTACAGCTAGCGAAATCTCTACAGCTGTCGCAAAACCAGAAAACACTTGACCCGCTTTAATTAACCCTGCCTCTAACGCTGCGCTAATTGCTGTACCCATTGCTGAAAATTTTTCCGGTATTGTCCCGAGATAAGAACCTAAAGAATCAAAAGCAGCTTTCATAGCCTCAACGGCTGCTACTGTCCCATTTTTTATTGATTCCCACGCATTATTCACAGCATTTCGGAAAGTCTCATTATGTTTGTATAATTGGACTAGCGCTACCCCAACTAAGCTTAGAATTGCAATCGTTGCTCCGATTGGTCCTGTTAGAAACACAAAAGCTGCACGCAATGCTATCATGGCATTTCTAGCAATAAAAGCTACAGCTGAACTTTTACTTATATAATTAGCTAATTTACCAAATAGAATCATGGTTGTACCTACAGCATTTGTTACCATACCAATTACCGTTGCTATAACTAAAAAAGCCGTAGTAAATGCTACTACGGAAGCAATCACCGTCTGCACAGGAGCTGGTAATTTCATAAACGCGTTTGCCAAGGTTTCGACTACTCCAGCTACGGCCATTAATGCAGGAGCTAATGCATCAGTAAATGCACGTGCCGCAACATCAATAGAGGCTTCCATTTTCGTCAGTGCTCCGGCCCATCCTTCAAGCATGGAGTCCGCAGCTTTTTTAGAAGCACCGTCCGAGTTCACTAAGGATTGTGTTAAAGCATCAATCTTTTCAGGCCCCGCTGCTACAAGTGCCATCATACCTGATACAGCTTCTGTCCCAAATATTGTTGCTAACGCCGCGCCTTTTTGTGCACTTGTCATACCTTCCATTCCCGTTTTTAATTCTCCAATAATTTGAGACAATGGTTTCATATTACCTTGTTGATCCGTAATAGATACGCCAAGTCGTTTTAACTCATTCGCCGCTGCTTTTGGCGGTTTAACTAAACGTAGTAAAGATGCACGTAATGCTGTACCAGCGGTCTCCCCTTTAATACCGCTATTTGACATAATACCAACAGAAGCCGCTAATTCTTCCATCGATATGCCTAATTGAGCTGCTGGACCCGCCGCATATTTAAAAGCGTATTGCATATCCCCTACACCTGCAGCTGTTGCGTTTGCGGCTGTTGCTAGAACATCAGCAACATGTGTACTTTGACTTGCCTCCATACCAAATGAGTTTAAAGCTGACGTAATCGTATCAGCAACCATCCCCAGGTCTTCGCCTGACGCAGCCGCTGCACTCAACACACCAGGTAATGCGGACGTTGCCTGAGCCGAATCAAAACCTTTCGCACCCATTTCAGCAAAAGCCGCTGCTACCTGCCCTGTTGAATACACAGAATCCTTTGCCATATCAAGAATCGCTTTCTTTACTTGACCGTAGTCACCTGCAGTTAAAACCGCCGCTTTACGAGTTTGTGATTCAAATTCTCGTGACTTTTGAATCATACTCCCTAAAGCAAAAGCCGACGCTGCAGCTGCAGGACCAAATGCATTTTGCATTGTTTGCCCTGTTTGCTGTACACGTCGGCCCATTTCAATTGCTTGATTACCTACTTCTTGAAATCTAGCACGCCACCCTGAATAATCAGGAGGCGGTGGTGCTGGTGGCGCTGGTGGTAATGGTGGAGGTGATGGCGGTTGTGGAGCCGGTGGGATAGGAGGTGGTCTACTAATCTGTTGAAAAAATGTATTCCATGCTTGTGTAGCTTGTCCAAGGTTACTTATTAAATTAGATATATCCGCAATCACCTGAGTTTCTACCTTGTTCTGGCTCATTCACCTCACCTACCCTTCCTCTTCTTTTATTTGACTTCTAATCATCGATTCTATTTGATCAAAGAACGATTCGTTCCTTTGAATTTTTTCAACTACTTCTTTCCGTTCATTTGCTTGTTTTTCAATATCACGAACACTTTCTGGACGTGTATATATATCTGCTAATGACTTGATTTTGTCACTTTGAGCATTTCGATTAAACAAAGCTTGTACACTTGCAAACTCGTACTTATCAAGTAGTTGTTCCTTATATCCGTTCAACATAAGGTGATATTCCTTGAGACTAATACGCCAAGATTGCAAGGTGGTCATATTAAAAAAACGAAAACACTCACCTTGCAATTCATCAATATTTATGCGTACAGGTTCTCGAACGATTTCTGTTGCTCCACTGTCATTGTCCCTAGAAGTTTCTTCACTGTCTTCTGGAAGAAAAAACTATTTAGCACAACTGCTTTGTTGTACTTTAGAATTTCATCAAGGTCTAGTTTTTCAGCATTAAACATATTTTCAATCTCTTTCTGTACAGCTTCATACGTGATTCCCTCATTTGTATGAATCAGTGCGTAATAAACCACATCCGTGAAATTAGTAATTCCGCCCTGCATGGTTTGAGAAACGAATTGCATCGGCCCACCGTTTTCATCTAATAACCTCAGTGCTTGTAAACAGAATTTCAGTTCTTGTTCTTTACCATTAATTACGAAACGTGTATATGATTTTTCAGCCATAATAATTACCTCCAATTATTTTTTGTTCAAAATAAAAAAGCGTCTATATGAACGCTTATTCAGATCTCAGTTATTTATTTTCCACAAATTCATCCATTGTTTTATTAAGCAAACTAATCATTGCTTCTCTTCGCTCACGCGGGGTTGTATTATCGTATAGCTCATTGTGAATATCACTTACTTTGGCCAACTTCTTAGGATCGACATAATTAGTTACCTCTTCATGCCCACCAAGCATCATAATTGTATTGCCTATAATAACCGCTTGCTCTTGTTGATCTAGCTTCATTGTCCACCCTCCTCTGACAAGCTATCAATAATCTTATTTAAAACACTAACTGTCGCTTCACCACATTGTCTCGCTGTTGAATTTCGAGTCGATTCCTCACATAATTCTGATAAACGATTTAAATCAACGTGAGGAGCCAATGCATCCTCTCCGAATGTTGAAAGAATTGAAGATGCGATTGCAATTTTTTCGATTTTAGATATATCCAAAGATCTCCACCCCCATAAACATTCTTAATTAATAGTAAATAGACTTACTATTACGCTTCAGGAGTAGCTACGTCACCAGTTGGCGCGCCATTAGGTACTTTATTAAGCGTCCCTTTAGAAATTTTTCCATTTAATTTTAAGCCGATAGAATACTTTGAGTACTCCTCATTTTCATGAGAAAGTTCCAAACTATTTAACATGTATGTTCCTGATTTAACTTTAAACTCAGAAGCGGTTGCACTACGTAGGTTAACTTCATGAATTCTTACTAAAACTTTATTAAGAATTGCTTCTTCTACATAATCAAGTCCCTCGTCACCTTCAGTACAAATCCCTTCAATACTAGCTGATTGTGTTACGTCACCGTAATCAGATCCACTCTTATCTTTCGTTTTTAACTCGATTTCTCCAGCCTCAATTGACCGTGAACCTGACGTTTGGTTAAAAAATCGGACTGTTTTTGTAGTTTTCCCATCAGGTTGCGGAATGTCAATCAAGTAAAGTGTTTCGGCACCTTTAAACTCAGGTGCATTACTTTTTTTCACTTCTGCCATTTTTAGTCCCCCTCTAATTTCTGATTGTTATAGTAATAAAACTCAAATGTTTCGCTGTTAAAATCTCAACGTCTTTTTGAGACAGTGGTTCAAAATCCTTTACTTTTGCATTAAAAAAACCGATTCGTTCTGGATTCTTTTTACTTGTATCGTACAAGTCAATTGAACCCTTTTCGAATCGGTTAATTATTCTATCTTGCAAATCGTTCCTATCAAAAACTTTATCTGCATACACACCAACTTGAATCAGATGATTACGCGAAAAATTCTCCTTTGAAAACCTGCTAATTGTTCCTGACAAATCCTCAATGGTTATGAAGGGTTTGTCTTTTCCTGATACAGAAACACCATCGTATATCCATGTAGTAGGCGCAAAAACATCTAGCAACTTTTTTAATGAATACATTACATCATTCAACATAATTAATGCCCCTTTGCTACACGTTGAACAGTTTTGTTTATATCCTCAACAAATGGTTGCTCACCTTCAAATGCTGTTTTACGCATAAAACCTTTTTTGGTTTTGTGCGTAAATTCTTGTACCGCCGCGTAAATAAGAGGAGATCCATACGTACCAATAATTCTCGCACCGACTACCATCTTTACACTTGCAGGAATACTTTCAGATAAAGGACCGTGTAATATCGGTGCTCGATTAGAAGCTTGATTAGCTTGTAAGCGTGTATGTTTTTCTACTGTTTGTTCAATTGGTGTTTTGTATCTATTGGGATTATGTGCTTTTAACACATTTGATTTTCCTTTAACAACAACTCTGATTCTCATCAAATCACCCTCTTTACAATGACCTCACGACGGTTTACGCCACCAAGCCCTCGTTCATCGATAAGTTCGATAACGTAAAAAACACCTTTACGTTCAATTTTTTCAATATTCTCTAAGTCCACATTAAGAGGAAATGTAACAAGCGCCTCTCCTTTTTTAACATCGAGATCAGCGAACTTCGTCTTTTCCACTGACGTGAATTTCTTCCAAACTAATTGAACAGTTTCTTTTCGGGGATCACCTTGGATTTCTTCTCCTGTAATTGGATCCTTTTCAGAAACCCCTTTAATGTATAAAATCACCGGTTCTCTACGTCCCTGCTCAATCATTTCACGATTTTCGCGAATCTCTTTAATGTCATCTTCAGTAAGCAATTGCTACACCTCCTCGCTTATTAAGTAGTTCAACCGTGACGAACATTGTGGATGTGGGCTTATTAATTGATTCATAAGGCTTTCCGGAATATTTTTCGGATACTTTCCAGCCCCTAAACCGTACGCATCGCGTCTCGCTAGCTTGTAACACGTGTGCTTTGAATGATATCTGTGACGGTGACCATTATCAATAATTTGATAACCTGTCACAATTTCACTTTCTAATCCATTCTGTATAGTAGCTGCTCGGTATGTGTTAGTACTCTCAGAAACTGCTACACGCTCAACCTTCCATTTCTCATTGTCGTGTACGTCCTTTATCTTTTGAGAAATCATTGTAATGCTCTCGCCCCTTAATACAGATGGACGAATGACACTACTTAATCGATCTCTCATATCTCCAGATAAATTCCATACACGATCAGACAGAACTAAGCCATCTTCACCAGGTCTTTTTATAACTCCTTGAATAATTTGCTTATTTACTGCAGTTATAGATTTCACGTCCAAACCTGCTTCTGATAATTTTGATGTGGTCCATTTCGACGTGTTTTCAATCAATGTATGGAATGACCGCTCTGCTTGTTTACGAAATTCTTTTTCGTATAAAGTAAGGTCTCGTAATAACGCATTTAACCTACTACGCTTCACGATTCCATCCTTTTGATAGTCATTCAATAAATCAACTAAAAACAAACGTATTAGGATAATGGCCTTTACAGTATCAGAAACTTGTTTTTCATGCTCCTCTTTAAATTCTTCGGAAATGGTATCGAGCGCCGCATCCATCTCTTGTTGAGAATCGCTCATGTAATCATCTCCCATCTGCCCGCTTAGCAAATGTTTGGTGAGTACCTTTTCCCCGTCTATACTTCCTGTACTTTTTAAGCGCGTCCGCTGATAACTTCTTATAGTTTGCAAAGATCATCGATTTATCAACCGATTCTTCACCATCTGTATAAGAAAAATAGCGCGCTGCGTCTGCTGCAATCGATTCATAAGCAAATGACAGAGCAAGATAAAAAACAGCATTTGCGTTTAATTCTTCGGTTAATTCTGACTCAGTTTCGGCTTCAGCTAGCCAATTTCCGATGTCTTCCGGAGTTACTTTTGGAACTTTTGCTAACCGACTCTCCAGCCTTTCCGACACCTTCATTTGGCGTCACCTCCGTCACTGTATTTTGTTAAGGCGTCATGATTCCTGCAGCTTTTAACTTTGCAATAAGTGCATTTAAGTCTTTCACTACACCCGCTACGTCAGTCGCTGTACTATCTGGTTGTTTATCAACCTTTTTGGGTATTAGAGATACTTTTTCTTCAAGACCTTTAATAATAGTGCCAAGCGATGTGTCTTTCGCAATCGGCATCGATTTATTTAACCGTTGAGCTTGATTTTCAGAAATAGACATGTATAAAACTCCTTTCAAAATACAAAAAAGGTAGCATAGACGCTACCTTTTAAGCCATTGTTTTAGAGATATTTTCAAGAACAGCGATAGACTCTTTCGCATTCTTAACTTCAAATCCAAATTCCCCACGAATGACACGAGAGAAGTAGTCAGCGCCATTTGGTGTAGCATCTTGATCATAAATTGGAGTTAAGTAACGTGCCTTTACTTTTTCTGTATCAAGAAGTAACGCACGATCTTTAGGCATATTTAAATCAACTACTACACTAGAAATCGCTCCACCTGGTAAATCCGATACAAACGATAAGATTTGGTAACCTGCCGCAGTATCTTGACGCGTAGTACGAATTGTATCGCCACCAAGTTTTGTGATTTGTCGTGCGATATTCGGTCCACATAGAATCGTATTTGCTGAACCGCCTCGAGTAAATACTTGTTCTACAGCGTCATTTAAAGGTTTTGCCGCAATTTCGTTCCCTTTAAAGTCTTGCTTATGTGAACCTTCAATACCCGCAAATGCAAATAAACCACCTGTAGTACGTGGTTGTGTTGGAGAGCCAACATTTCTACGACCATAGATTAGAGAAGTGTTAGCTTCACGAATCATCTCTTGTAAACGCAAGTTTACTTGATAATCTAATTCGTTTGATACGCCGTATGTGTTCACTTGTTGTTGTGTACGTGAAACAGATGCGTATCTTGAAAAGATTTGTGAGAAGTTATGTGACACCAAACGGTCATTGATCTCATTCTTACGGAAAGCATCTTCACCTTCTGGTCTCGGTCTTGCAATGACTTTTAATTCACCACCAGCTGTAATTGCTTCCGCTTTCGTACTATCATAACCACGTTGCACAGTGATTTTATCCGCGTTTTCATCGACACTTACTACACGTAGCACTTCTAAGCCGTTTTGTACCAGAGCATTTTCAGTGAATTTACGAGCCTCACCTTTTTCTAAAACTAGGTCCGTATCCCCAACAGCTGCGGCAGTTTTTACAATACCTGTATCAGAGTTTAAATAGTCGTTCTGCCATTCAAATTTAGTTTGTGTTAAAGCGTCTCCTACACCAATTAACCCGAAAAGAACTGGTGCTTTCGTGAGAATTAAATCCACATTCGCTTGCATTTGTCTTACTTGTTGTTGAAATTCGTACGTAGTTAGTACTGGCATATTTGTAGCCCCCTCAAATTTTTAAAATTAAAAAACCGCTGACTTTTAATCAACGATCCGTTATTTCTTCGATTT
The DNA here is from genome assembly GCF_009183805.1 of Bacillus sp. B2-WWTP-C-10-Post-4. NCBI lineage: Bacteria > Bacillati > Bacillota > Bacilli > Caryophanales > Bacillaceae > Bacillus > Bacillus sp. B2-WWTP-C-10-Post-4. The sequence goes on from NZ_WEII01000021.1 coordinate 14,772, forward strand.
TGCTTCTAACAACTTGTTATAAATACGTGTTACTTCGCCCGCAAATTTTGAATCTTTTAACGCTTTTGTTTTTGCTTCTTCCAGCTCTTTTTCTAAAGCAAGAATTTCATTCGCTCTCGGATTTGTTCCTGGATTCGCGCCACCAGCTGCATCTGCCCCCACAACTTTCTTGAACATCCAAGGTTTACTTTCCTTTAGCGCATTAACAGCCTCTTCAACTCCTTGATAATTACCATTCTCATCAAGTTGAATAGTCGACTTATCTAAAAGCGCCAATACGTCACCTGGATCATTTGCATCTAAAGCACGTGCAATACTTTTAATTTCCGTATTTAGAATACGTGTATTTGCTTTTTCTTGTGCTTTTTGCGCTGCTTCGGAAGCTTCTAGTGCCTTTTTGTCAGCTTCTTCTTTTTCAGCCTGCAAACGTTCAATTTCTGTCATTTCTTGCTTTTTACGCTCTTCTTCAGCTTTTTCAAATTCTGCTAATTTCGCTTTTACATTATCGTAGTCACCGTATTTCTCAGCGGATTTACTACGTTCACGTTCTAAGCGCTTCTTAACAATTTCGTCTAGTTCTTCTTGCGTAAAAGTTTTTGACGGGTCGTCAGTATCTCCAGTTTTTTTGTCTGGATCATCTCCAGAATCTCCACCATCAGAGAAAAATTGAAGGTCTAATCGAAGTGGGAACTTAGGTGTTTTTTGTACTTGTTCTACAAAATACTTTAATGTTATAGCTTGTTTTGCGTATTCCATTTGCAAATCCTCCATTTTGAGCCTGTCGGCTATAATTTCCGAAAGTTTATAGCGCCATTTCGTAAGGCAAGTATTACTTTTCGTTATACGGATCCTGAGACTGTCTTTTCAACATCCGCTCTTGCATAATCTCCATGAACTTTTGTTCCGCATTTTCTTTACCACTTCTCGTAATAGCACCTTTAATTGATTCGATTTCGTTTGAAATTTCATCGCCTAACTGTTCGATAAGTGCTTTTTGATCTTGCGGTAACGGTAAACCGAAAATAATCTTACTAGCATAATAGTTATCTACTTTTGCTAACATTTCTTTATCGTATTTGAATTTGGAGTCATCCTCCCTAGCTTTCATATAACGTAAAATATACTCATTTAAGGTTTGTAGACGGGACTGCCATATCACCCATGAGCGTTGTGTTTTTGAAATGATATTACTGAATAAAAGCTGTACCGCCATGTCATTTATACCGCCCGTATTCATATCAGCAGTGTTCACCATCGGTACCTCTGCTTTTTCGTGTAAGCGTTTCTGCAATCGGTCCAGATACGCTTCAATAGTTTCTTTAAATCTAAATCCACTTTCCAATTTCTTAGCACTTGGTTCACCGGTCTCTTCCGCACCATCACCTAAATCCCATTTCGCACCTGGTGCTACTTGAAGTGGATTCTTTGGATCCTCGTCTACATTCGTTAGTAACGTAATGGCGAACATTTCAAAACGTAGCGCATCCGAGTAATCAGACATCTTTTTGTCGATTTCGTCAGAAAGCTTAATCGTTTTTTCAAGCTCACTATAACCTGTAGTTCGCTTACTGAGCTTTTCAGTCGGCACTGGTACAACAGGAATAAAATCGATGCCCATTGATGAGCGCTCAACCCTATCCTCTTGTTTTTCTAAGTCACCATTGTATACAGCCTCTTCAATTTCACAGTCGTACTCACCCGCTTCTTCATGCCAAACTAAGTAATACGATAATTTCCACATTTTCGTTTGTTCTTCATCAAGCCATGCAATAAAATGAATCTCTTCCAGTTGGTCTATATCCCAGTCGTTATACTTTGCAATAACTTCTGTTGATGGATGCCAAATAATCTTAAATTCACCGCGACGTTTATCGTAATGAATCCGAGCATACACACCAGTTTTTGAAATAGCCCTGTCTTTTGCTGCTGCTAATAACTTCTCATGCATTCGGTTGTCATCCCAAACCCATGTTAATAACCGTTCCTTTGCTTTCGCTCTACTGTTTTCTGCTTGTTGCTCCTCACTAGGTTCATATCCTGATTGAATCATAAGAGCTGGATCGTCTATCACATCAGGAGGAACTGTGACTTTCGGTTCTTTTTCAAATTGCCACGCTGCAATCATGTTTACGATTTTTTGAGGATAATCAAGTTGTATTTTCGTAGGTTCGTAGTCGAGATTGTCTGGTTTTTTATAATCAGACCATACGTTTAAGTCTCCTTCATAACGCTCATACAAGCGAACCTCAGACATAATGCGTGTCCACTCAGAATCGCCGAGTGCGGTACGAACTGGCATTACAATTTCCACTGGATTCATAAAATTACGATCACCTTGTACTCTCATTCAAACCCCTCCTTTCTCAATATCTTGAATTCCCTGTAGTGCCTGCTTTACGTCTTGCACGTTTATATGCGATAGAAAAAGCCATTTGAACCGCATCCGGACCGTCATCGTGTGGGTGCATCGGATACATTTCAAATTGCTCCAATAAAGCACGTAAATGTTTCATAAAACGTAATTTACCGCTCTGTATATCTGGTAATAACGACTCAATACGTAGTGCTTTTCGTGTACGCTGCTTAATTTGTTTTAAACGAGTCGATGAAGGATATCCTTTTTTCTGCAATGCCTCTCCAACCTTATCCGCAAACCATTCCTGGGCTTGTTGTGCCTCTACCGCAAGTGCTTCGTATTGATATTCCAGCGTGTATTCTACAGCCTTTTCTAACAACGTATTTGGATGCACACGCTCCATAAAAATATCGATAACGTAACAAGTGCCTGTTTCAACATTTTTCGCAAGTGTAACTACTACACTATAGTCACCTTTTTCTTTACCCATCGCGAAATCAACCGCACCGTAATACAAAAGTTTTTTATCTTTTAAATCATCTTCAGTACAGTACGTGAAATATTTAGGTTTAAATATCTGTCTTTCCTCATCAGTCGGGTTACATAGATACTCCTGGTTAAACGCTTTGGTACCGTCATCTTCCCTAATTTCCATCAGATCGATGTATGGGAAATGAGATGGCCATAACGTTTTTGTACCACGGAGCATTTCTTCTTTGTTTTGTTCGTAAAATTCACGAGCTTTATCAGAAGCGCCCTCTTCATCCACTTGACGAATCTCACGCCATTCTTGCCATAAGTCTTCGCGCTCTGACCATTTCAAAATTGCCGGGAATGATCTTGATACAAAGTCACGACGGTTTTTAATAACATGGTGCAATAAGCTGTCGTAACAAACGATAGTACCCATATAAATACAGGCACCTTCTTGTCGACTTAAACCTGGAAGCAATTCTTCCTTGAACCAACGCTTATTTTTCGCGATTAAATCAACTGTCGCGGTATTTTCTTTACTCTCCAAATCATCCAAAATATAGAGCTGAACCCTTTTGGAACCGTGACGTAACCCACGTACCTGTGTCCCTATACCTTTCGCTTCGACTTTCGTGTTTGTTAAAGTCACGAACTCTTTATCGTTATCTACTTCATTTCGGCTTTTTTGTTCGTGAAGTAAGATACCGAAATCTTGACGCAATTTTTCGTTATACTTTAACTGATCACGTGCCCAAGATATAAAGTCACCGGCTACATCGGAAGTTTCAGAAATCAAAACAATGTACTGCTTTAATCGATACACGACTTGATGACACAAATAACCGTTACTCAGGTATGCCGTTTTCGCATGGCCACGCCCTACACTCCAGGCCACTTTTTTCTTTTTCTCCCTACCTGTTGTGATGTCATCTAAAAGCCCACATAACGTTTGGTGAAATTCAGCTGCATCATCCATCGTTACTCCAGCCGGAATTAAGTTATCCGGATTCCCGGGATTTCCTTCTTCCGAAAAATACTCATACATGAAGTACAACATGTCATGTTCTCCACGATGCACCCTTTTTAACTTTTCTAGCTCATCGATGTCAGCAAGTAGTGTATCCATGTAATATTCTGTAGCCTCACCAGTTTCGTATAACTCCTGTAACTTCTTTGCTCTTTCTGCTACAAGATCGATACGCTCCTGACGTTCATGACGGGCTAACCATTTACCGTCTATATATGCCATGTAGCCCGCCCTCCTTTTACTCGCCTGTCAATTTTTTTAATTTCTGAAGCTGTTCTTCGATTTCCGCATTTGTACGGGTCGCATTTCCTAGATCACCCTCGATTACTTTCTTATCAGTCAGTAAACCAAATCGCTGCATATACAATTGCATAGCTTTTACACTCGGTTGCGGCCCTAAAATTAACTGCATTAACTTGCTGTACACCTGCTCACGCTTCTCTGCGAGAAAACTATCGGCCACTTCACTCTTGAATGCGATGAAGTCCTGGTTCTTAGTTCGCCACTCCCAAAGCGTTGTCCGATTTATGCCTAGTTCGTTGGCCATTTCGTCCTGAGTCCTTTTTTCTTCGTTGTTCGATTCCATCAACTCGTTTTCTACAAGCAGGTACGCCGCTTGAATTTGTTTAGCCGTAAGTTTCTGTTTTAACTCGTCTAACTTAGCCATTGTTTCGCTCCCCTTTCTTCGTGAAATAGAAAAAGGCAACCGATTTAGTATCGACTGCCTTGAAATTCGTATATTTTGTATAACCCCCCGAGTTTAAAAATTCTGGCGGAACGTTACGAGCGCCTGCCAGCCCCTCACCAGATTTGACCTCCCCCCGGGGGACTGAATATTTTCTCGAACAAAAAGAAAAAGCCGAAATTATTTTTCCGACTCTTTTTTCTTTTTTGCTCGTATTAGTGTACTTTTACTGATTCCAGTCATTTCTTCTACTTGCGTATATGAATGCTTATCTAGTAAGCCTAATGCGTGTTCAATTTGTTTCTTGTTATACTTCCTCGGTCTACCTTCTCTGAAGTCTGCACGTTGTTTAGCGATAGCTTTACCTTCTTGCGTTCGTTCAACAATCATGTCACGTTCAAATTCAGCGAACGCACTCATGACATTGAATACTAAACGTCCTGTCGGTGTATCCTCTATCAGCCCCATGTTTAGCACGTGAACCTTTACACCTTTCTCAAATAGTTCTCGTACAGTATGTATCGCATCGACAGTTGAACGTGCGAAGCGATCCAGCTTAGTAACTACCAACGTATCACCTGACTCCAACTTCGATAGCAATTCCTTAAACTTAGGCCGATCAGCTTTAGTACCGGTGAACTTCTCTGAATAAATTGTATCGCAACTTTCCTTCTCTAGCGTTTGAATCTGTGCTTCTAAGTCCTGGTGAACTGTACTTACCCTTGCATATCCGTATTTCATTCGTATCAGCTCCATTTCGGCGCTAACTAATGAATCTAAGTTATGACACCGTTTGATACCTTGATATTATCACACCATCAAAACGTTGTCAAAACCTTTAAGTTATGATACCGATATGAATGATTATGACCCCCTGAGTCTCAAAGACCCTTCTCTCTCAGCGAGCTCGGCTGATAAAAACACCCATCGGTTTCACCTTTCGTGTTGCCGACAGTTAGATAACTACTACAGTAGTCACCTTAGTTTCTACCTACTATATATGCCACAGTCAGTCCAATCCAACGGGCATAGAAAAAGCCAGGTACCCATGTGCTAGGTTCCTGGCTTTTGACATAATGAAAATATGGAGGATATGTACACAAAATACCTATCCTAGCATAAATTGTACCTAGAAAAACCCTACTTTGTCAAGCCTTGCTCAACTTTTTTTATTAGCTGGTTCATACCAACCATGTCACCATTGATTATCAGATAGAGCGTATCTACAGCTTTATCACAGTACTTATAATACTCATTGGCATTAATACTCAGCGTATGCAGTATTCGTTTCCGCGGAACCTTAACCACGTACCGCGCAAGTACGACATACCGCATATTCTTCGGTAATTGTTTAATCGCCTGATCCAGCACAATCTTATTCAACCGCCCATCACCTTTCCCGTCCTGTGCACCAGGTCCAGTAAAGCTAGGCGGGGCATCAGGGAACCGATCACCTACAGCCAGTGACTCGTAATTCTCCATCCATAGTCGTATTGTCTTCTTTGAAACATAGCCATCAATTCTGGTCATCTCCGAACCTCCTGACTCAGAAAATCAAACCCCTAAAACAAACATCTTAAACCATTAATAGTATTACATACTATATAACTATTAATAAATACTACTATATATATAATATATAATTATTAGTTTTATATTTATATTATATATATAAGGTATATTTTTTTAAGGGGGGGTTCTTTTTTATTGTCTTTTTCTTTTTTGAGTACTGTAGTGTATTAGACCCCCTCCTAAAAACTTTTCTTTTATATATTTTTATTTTCGTGTAATCAGCTGTGAATCTCCGAATCTCGAAACACGTGCCACGCCGCTGTTGTCTCATAACCACGTAGCACCGACTTTCCAGCTAAGAGAAACCGTTCCTCAGTCACTTTCGCAATCAATCCTTCTCCAGCATATACATTGCCCTGCTCTGTCTCGATATTCACATCACGTAACTGGTTCGTGGCCACAAATTCACTTATCCCATAATCCACAACATGGAGACTCCAGGTGAGCTTACCCGTAACAACTCCTTCTTGTACCGTCACATATCCATCGTAAAACGGAACATCTACTCCATCGATTTGTAAGTTACGGATTTCTTCAGATGTCATGTTCCTTACTCCCGCAGCCACACGTTCCACGAATTTCAGTTGTTGTTCAATATACGAATCATCTTCTTTCCCGCCACTTACGATCCAATCCTTAATCCGGTTCATCACATCTTCTAAAACGACCGCCGGTACTTGCGTGGCAAATTCCGTGATACGATCTATATAATTCACTTGCCTCATTCTCTAAACACCTCCGTATTCGTTAAAAATTACTCAAAAAAATCTTTGTTACAGTTTAGAATCTTTCAATCTGGTTATAATGTTAATAGAGACTTATAAATAAAATAGGAATGGAGAGAGAAACGCATGACTTTAATTGCAGGAACTATATTACCAAACGGAATCATAATGATGAGTGACACTCGTGCAATAGATAGCAAAGGACGTCCTTGCGAAGAATACCGTCGCAAAATTATAGAAGTCACTCCTAAAACTCTGGTAGGAACATCAGGAACCGGTAATACCGTTTTGGCCGCTTTAGCTCAACGACACGCTTTATACGATAAATCAGAAAATATGAAAACAGGCGAAATTCGAGAATCATTAATAGATCAATATTTAGAACTCTATGAACCTTTCCGGAAAACAAATGACACATTTGGTAGTTTTCTTATAGCTGATTACGATAGTACTAGTAATACTTACTCTTTACTGTCACAAATTAATGACGATTCGCGTGCGTTTAAAAATGTCACTGATACAGTATTGATAGGTTCTACCCCACCTATAAGAGATTCTGCGAAAAGTGATATTCAAGATTTATTAGAGCAATTTACCACTGAACAAATCGCTGATCCGAATTTTTTTATGAAGTTTTCACATCATGTGAAAATTATTTTTGAACACTACTCTAACCAGGATCACACTATAAATGATAAACTTTATTGTGAATATTTAACGATTCGTAATAACAAACTAACTATCTTGAAATATTTATTCGAAACAGACAACTCCATTCATTTGATTGACAGAGAGTACGATGGGTTTACAATTGTTAAACAAGGCAATTAATTAGCCTATTCCCTTCTTCGCTAGAAACTGTCTTGCGTTATCCGTAAGCCGGTAATAATAAACATGCTCATCATCTTTCGTGACTTGCTCCAGTAGTCCTAACTGAGAGAGTTGCCCCAGCCACGTATCGAACTGCGTGGCTGGGATTTCTCCTCCTGCCTGGTGCATCGCCCGTAAAATCGCCTCAGAACCTTTCACTCTATACCACGTGATTTTACGATTTCCAGCGCTTGTTGTTCCGTAAAACCTTCCGAAACAAGTGCATCAAAACGCGCTTTAAGTAATTTAGACATTTCACGCTGCATTCGTATCTGCATCGGTAACGCCTTTACAAAGTTGTCCAAAATCATTTCTAGTTCGATATTTGAATATTGGCCACCCGAATTACTCATCTTATCGCCCCTTCAAATGTGATTCGATTTCCACTAAAATTTGGTCGATTCCCTCAGGACTTAGCACGAGTTTCCCACCGGCTAATTCAATATTTTCGTCAGAAACTTCACCTGTAATTTGGCAAGAACCATTTGGATTATATTTTTGTAGAATAATAGATTCACCATCTACGAAAATCTCCATTGGATCCTTTTCCTGAATACCTAATGTACGACGTAATTCCATTGGAACTACAATTCGTCCTAGTGGGTCGATGTTACGAATGATACCTGTTGATTTCATTTCTCTTCAGCTCCTTTTATCCAACTAGATTGAAGACGTCGTTCCCCTAGTTCTACAAGAGTGTTAACTTCATATTTTTCCGCAGGGATTGGAACCATCTTTCGCGGTTCACTTTCTGTATCAATATGAACACCTGGTACATACGTTAAAGCCTCAGCTACCGCATAACTACCATCAGGATTCTTCTGCTGCGTTGTCACCTGCATCACGCAACCGCCTTTTACGTTACAAACCTTAGTTGATTTCATCCAACCTTGTTCTTGAGAACTCGCTTTGCAAAGTAAAGCGAACATATCTCCATCACCATAAACTTGTAAGTCTGAAATGTTCTTTTTCGCACCACGTACTTCTGAAATGTTTAAATCTTTTTCTTTCATTTCTCTTCAGCTCCTTTTCTTTACTTCTTAATCGTTTCTATAACGCTAGCTAAACCAAAGAATATTACACAGATGAACCACGTTGTCCAAATCGGATATTCGTATATAAGTTCCATCCAGTCACTCCTAGTCTTTATTAATTAGAATTACAGCCGGACCCTCAACCGTAATACCGGCTACTTCAATCTTTTCATGGGGGCTTACTTGCACCGTTGTGACACCTTCACGTGTTTCCAGTTCTTCACTTATGTTTTTTGTAGGTATATTCTTCATCTTTACTCACCATCCAAAATAATGCTGTATTCATCATTAGCTACGTAAAAGTTACCGAATGCATCGCGTTCAGGGAATCCATTTTTCGTTGCGTGTACTATCTTGAGTTTCGCATTACATTTATGGCATTTCGTGAATTTGTTCTCTTTGTACTCATATTGATTCCCGCGATTCCCACACATGCAGCACTCATAGCGTGTACGATATCTCGGTTTACCTTCATCGTCATACTTAATACCTGTTTTCCAATGAGTCGGATCAGCTTCTTCTTTCTTTGTAATCTTTGCTATTTCTTCCATAGAGAACGAGCTACGATTCACTTCTACGATTGGTAGTTTACGAGTCGGCTTATCTTCGGTCGTCTTAATAGCCGACTCACGTAGTTGTTTATACGTACCCCTTAGATCTAAAGCCTTATGAACTTCCGCTTCAGGTGGTTGTTGATTAATCATTTTCACAAGTTCTGTTGCTGTATTGATAAGTGAAAGCCCTTGCTGCTCTTCTTTCTCTACTTTTTTCTCAGGAGACGTAAGCACCAGGTATTCATAACCTACAAAGCTGGAAACACCACCACGAATATTATTTTTAATAAAATCGAAAAAGACTGTAGTTAATGCGTTTACGTTTGCTTCTTTATTTAAACGATCAAATCCATACTCATAAAGCATTGCGTGAATCGCCTCATGAAGTACGTTTTTCATTTGCCCTTCATGCTTCGCTACATTGTCCGAAATCTTGATTTGTTGTTCGTGATACGTTACTTCAGCAATTCTTACTTCTCCGTTTTCTCTTTCATCAATCCATCCTTTTACTACTTCCACATCGTATGGAACGCTACCAATCATTAATTGTTTAGGTATAGTCATATAACTTTATCCCCCTTTAATTTGGTAAATTCGTTTCAATTTCTGTTCGCAATTTATCTCGTAACCACTTAAACTCTAAATCTTTTTTATCGATTTGCGCTTGGATCACCTTTGCCTGTTCTTTCGTAAAACATTTACGGAAACCGTTGTATAATTTCGAAATTTCTTTCTGCAGCTGTCTCATTTCACGGTTCGAATAATAACTTACAAATTCTGTTTTACAGCTTGGACAAATAAAATAGTGCTTGTCCACACGGTTTGATAATCGCGCTACGAGCATCTGAACACGAAACACGTGCTCACATACTTCACATTTCGCTTTTACAGGTTTCATTTTTCTCCCTCTTCTTTCGAATAAAACATAAAATTATGGATACAATATTTATACATCATGATTTTCATCCATGACTGTATTTCTCTCTAATTGAGCAGTTAGTTTTTGCTAACTGTTCTTTTATTTTTCAACTAACTTATTCAAGTACCCGGCTGCAGACCAAGAATAATATGAAGTTGCTTCTGGAAATAACTCACAGAATTTCTTCCTTATATTCTCTGGATACATCATCTCTGCTTGGTAATAATCAACACCATATTTTTCCTTTATTTCTTCTTTCGTTCCTACCATTTTCCCATTAAGGTAGAACTTTCCGTTCTTCATAACCAGACAATCTTTATCATAGAAGAACACTGTAGATTTAATAATGTCTGCTTTTACAGTATTATCCTCTTCGTAATCGTTGTAATACTCATCGATAGCCTTACCGCATACACACTTCTGATCAGCGCACCAATGCTCAAAAACAAACATCTTATCGTTATACTCGAACATCGATGTATTTTCTTTTGGTTCCATTCCATGACGCATCTGCAACTCAGATAATGTGAGGGCCGCTTTGTGTAGGGCATAATCAAAATTCCCCATTCCCTCTGAATACTCTAGCTCCCATTCACTATCAACATCTACTTTGGAATAATATTTAATGGATCCACTTTTTCTGATGTCATTCTCCGGATCTGACCAAGGAGCTCCCGAATCTCTCCCGTACACATGCTCACCTAGTTCAACTTTCCATAAAGGAAAATGCTTATTTGCTTCTGTTTTATTCATCTTGCTCCCCCTCTAAATACGTTTTCTTGTCTTGCTAAAAAGCTTTTCGCTTCATCATAAAGCCGACCAGTTGGTACAAAATTAAATCCGTAATGATCAAAGAACGCATCATTAGACATCTGAAAATAGTCTTTTGCTAAATCCCATTTATTATGGCCTTTATGCTTTCCGTACCAAAAACGTGGTTTTCCCTCTTTAAACGTATGGCTAGGTTGCACTGGAGTACTTGCTTGTACTAAGTTAATACCATTCATAAATCCTGTAGAAAACTGTTTGCCACTTTCTTTTACGCTTTCTAATGTCATGGGTGTAACGTGAAGTTCACTCTCTAAACCTTTTAAGCTCTCAAGCACTTGATCTAGCACCTTTGTATCACCTATAACCCCGCGGTTATTTTCAATGTGCCAGATGATGTTTCCCAGCTTTTTCTTTAGGCTCATGTTTACCAGTCCTTTCTATTAAAAGAAGTTTTTATTAAGAATCATTTCGTAATTAAATTAACCTGTTTCCATACCTCTAACTTTTCATACCCTGCATTCATTCCGTTAGCCCTTAACCCTAAAATTGCTTTTTGAGCATTCTCTTCATCTACAACAATAGATACATTACTTTTTTGATCAATAGTATCTATTGTGTAAATTACATACATAAAATCCATTAGATCCCCTCATTTTCTAAAAATAGCGTTTTTTATTACAATCTATAATTATCAATATCCTGGAGTACCTTATTTAAAATTTGTTTCATTTCATTTTTCTTCCGCAGTTCAGGATACAAAACAACCTCATTAACCTGAAATCCTAGTAATTCAGATCCTTCCAGAGTACCTCTCATTAAATTTTGTAAATTATAACTGTGATACTCATCAGTTATCTCGATAATTAGTTCTAACTTTTTCCCGACAGGAAATGTGAGACTCTTTGCAGCCTTTCTAAATTCTTCATCTTCCTCCATTAGTTTGTTGTGACGAGCTAGTAATTCATCATATTTATCCGATTTAGTTACTTTTATCATCTTGATCCGCCTTTCTGTTCAAATAACGATTTTATGTTGTTTCGTCACATGTACAATCGTGTAGCCACTCATCGCACTTTCTACATTCGCACTCACAGTTTTCTAATTTCTCCTCACACTTAGTGCAATAATCTATAACTTCATAGACCATGTTAATTCCCCCGATTCAAATAAAAATTTTATTAAATTACATCCGCACCATCGATTGCCTCTATTTCAGCTTCACACTTCTCTTCTGACCAATCTTTAATCATATCCCACGGATAATGCATTTCTACTAAAATCCTTTTATAAGTACCTTCTTCCGTTTTACTGATCGCAACTGGATCAGGACCATTCAGTTTTAATACAGTGTCATAAATTTCTTCATTACTAACGTCCAGTTCTTCGCCTAACTTATCTAAAGAGTTATCCGGTTCGCACATCCATCCGTAATTCTTACCACTCTCAGAAGCATCAAAAACCACTTGTGCTATTAACTCAATTACTTTTGCTTTATCCATTTTCCATTCTCCCTTTCCTGTTAAAATAAGAATTTTGTTCAGTTTTAAATTCTCGTTACTTTAACGGTACCCACCGGCTTAATAGGTTTACTCTGTTTGTTCTGCTCCAGTCGATTCGTATGTCTTACTAATTCATTTATTTTATTCATCATTTCTTCTGCATTAGGCAGTCGAGTTATTTGCGTTCCGTCCCCTAAATTCTCTACTACAACCCGTTCAAGTTCTTTCAGTTCACTCAATTCACTTCCCTCACTTTCTATCCAAAATAACTATTTTGTTTGATTTCCTAAGATTTCCTAACTTTAAATCCTTAAATTACGATATAATAAAATATATAGTCACAACATTTTATTATTAGGAGGTCTAATTATGTCTTTTGCAGCATGGAGTATACTCTTACCAACTTTAATCGGTGCAATGTCAGGTACTATTTTCGGTATAATTTCTTCTCGAAATAAGAGCAAACATTCAAATTAAAAGCTTAATAATAAGATTTAATAACTACTTTATTGGCAGCTGATTCATCCTTGAATTTTCAGCTGCCATTTTCTATTCAAATAACGCTTTTGTTATAAAACATTTATTCCTACAATTACAATGATTGTGAATGTAACATCCCATTCGTCATACGCAAAACTGCATTTCTACCAAAATTTAATAGATTCTTCTTATAAAGCATTACTACGCATCATATCTTTTTTCTCATTTCTTACTTCAACTGGCTTTTTACCTGTTTTTCTTAACAATCGCTCCCTTATAGAATATTTACTTTAAATTGAGGCATTCTATTATTATGTAAGGTATTTATTCAATTCTAAGGAGTGTGAATTATGACAGAGATATTCGATGAATCTAAGGTTGCGGATTACGCGCCTCAAGACGAAACATTTCCACGTGAAGTCCAATCTATAACGGATGTGGGTCGAGTTCTGGGTGGAACCATAGTTGAATTCGGCTTTCATAACGAAAGTGGTCCCGCTCATCTGAAACCCGGTCGCACCATGGAACAGAGAAAGCGTGTAACTCGACCGGCGGGGGCAAACTGGACTTTTGTCGGGTTAAGCTCAATCAACTGTGCCTTCACTGATGGGAATTTGAGTGCACCTAATTTGCGCGAACGGCCACTGGGACAACTGCTTGCCTCTACCTGGGTAGAGGGTGACGATATCGTATGCCGAATGCGGCTCACTGATGTGAACATGGACGACGCATGTATGATGCAAGTCAGAGTCAATGTGCTATTTTTTCAACCATAGAACAGGATGAGAATTTCCCAGTACAGTAACGAGGTTGAAAATCAAAGGAATTGACGAAAATCTGTACAAATAGCGAATCATCTAAGGGCTACTGTTAATCGGTAGCCTTTACTCGTTATTTATAGTTTTGAAACTATTGATTTTTACAAGATTAAAAAATCCAATCTTTCTTGCAATATTTAATCTCCACTTTCTCATCTCCATTTCTAAACAAAATTCAAATTTGATCGCTATCAAAATCTTCAATATCATGTAAAGTTTACGTAAAGATTGCTGTGATTCAGCTTAACTACCCAAGAAACGTTATATAATGAATTTGCAAACACCTGATTTGCGCACAAGTACCTTTTTGTACGACATAACTCTTTTGCTAGGAGAAATCCTAGCCTTTTTTAATTGAAATCTAAAACACGGGGTTCTCAGGCTTTATCACCATTTTTGCTCTGAATCGATACCCCTTACTTTCTAAGTAACCAACAAGTGTTAATGCACTTTTCCCAAACCTTTCTGCAATTGCATCTACCGTGTAACCTTTTTCAAATAGTTCTAAACTAATTCGTATTTCATCTTCTGTATAAGATGCCTGACTTTCTACAGGTCTCTCGAGGATCCCAAGCTCCTCCAGTTTTTTCTTTATTGCACTTTCTGTTCGCTGGAGTCGTTTCGCGATATACAAATACGTATAACAATTCGCTTTGACCATACTTCTTAGTAATAATTCATCTTGTTTGGTCCAAGGCTCTCTCTCTTTTTTCCTTCTATACACATCCGCATCACGTTTCCCTTTCATCCATTCGGGTTCAGGTCCTAAAATCCCATATTCAACTTTTGAGAAATCAACTACCTGTTTATGTCGTTTTAACCAATCCCAAAAGTCCTTATAGTAAACAACCTTTATTTTTTGAGTTTTTGCAAATAGCTTTAGTCTTATAGGAAATGCGAATCTCTCATACCACGATTCGATTGTTTTATAATTTATCTGTAATACATCAGCTAATTGGAGCACTGTAAGCCCGTTAAAATGTAACCGTGGATCACTTAACCCTATACGATTTGCTTTTAGTTTTATGGCATTTACAGTGCGATTTAACTTCTTTGCAATACTTTTAATGCTATATGTCCCCCAGGAATCCTCCAGATACGCTATTTCTTCTTTTGTCCAAAGAATAACTTTCCCCACCATTTCGCCTCCTTTTAGTACCCGGATGCCTGACGATCATGATTGATTTTATTTTTTTCGATATATGCGTTGTAAATTTCAATAGCCGAAAATCCAAGCGCTGCACCTAAGTAAGCCAAGTCATTCATCAAGGTCATGTAATGTGCTGCAGTCCATAATTTGTTTTCATATAAATCGTTAAACACATCGATAATTTCTGTTTTTGTATTTCCTTTGTTATTACGCACTACAAAGGCATCAATATATTTATTCCATTCACGTTCTAATCCAATCGATAAAGCAAAGTGAAGTGCATCAACAAATTCGTCTAATAACGGATTGTAGTACACCTTATCTTCTTCCATCATTTGTCCTTTGTTACGTACACCTTTTGTAATCGGCTTGTTATTTTCACTCCAAAATTTATGACCGCGCCACATATGAAGCAATTCACTTAGTTCATCACGAAATGATAATTTCTTTTCTTGAAACAATGGAACGTTTTGTAAACTACGTTTTTCCACAATCTTGTTATCCAGGTCTTTTTGAAGCTGGAATAAATGAGTGATGTTCATTGTTTTGCACGCTCCCCTTTTTTAAACAAATCTATAAAACTTTTGACCATTCTTTCAACACTGGCACCAGTTAAGGAATTAACAAAGGGTGCAGTTTCTGCGAATTTTAAAGAGTCCTTTTCAGGTATTCCCGCACAAATCAACTTTTCTTTTACAGCTTCAATAATTTTTACTCTTTTCTCGTTCTTACTATTGAGCTGAGCCTCCACGACCTTTACAGCCTCATCCTTATAACAGTTGTGCTCTTCCATGTAGTAGTACACTTCTTTCCAGAACTCATTATCATCTTTGAAAACCTTATTATCGTTTAATTGACGCACTATAACTCCTCCTTTACCCAATCGATATAACAGCTCGGTCGTTCTTCTCTTATAATTTTCATCGCTTGTATTTTGTTATCTGCGGTGACTAAATCTACATATGCTTTGTTGCCCACAACAAATTTCACAGCATACAAGATACTCATCCTAGTACTACTAAACTTACGATTGTCGCTGCGATCATATAGGAAACTACTAATGCAAGGAATTTCTTTCGTAAACTTTTATTCTTCTCACGTAATTCGTTATTTTCTTTCAATACACGTTTTGCGTAATTGTCTTTCACTTTCACCTGAGACTTGTATAAGTCAACTTCTAACTGCAAATCACGATTCTCTTGCATCACATCTTTTAATTGTTGCTCCGAATTGTCCAAATACACTACCGCCTTTCGTGGCTCACCTTTTGCTACTTTCCTTTTTTGCTTAACCATTTCACGTTTTAATCTTTCCATCTTCCGATCACTTTTCCGATTTTCGTACCCCTTCCCTTGCTGTCTACCACCCACAATCGCACATCCTTCCTACAGCTTTTTATTTTCTTAAATGCTCTAAAAATAGTTCATTGAAATTCTCGTTTTCTAGTTCTTCTAATCGCTTCTGTACACGTTCTAAACGTACCGGACCCAAACCTAACACTTCTTTTACTGCACGTAATGCTAATGTTCGGCCATCTTTATACGATAAAAGGGATACTTGCTGCACTTCACCTCTGTGAAAACTTTGCCGCTCCCTTGTTTTCTTTCTCTCACGTTCACTCGCCCGGCGTTGTTGACGGTTCAAGGCGTTCATCTTCTTCCCTCCATTTTTTAAAGCAACTGCTAAGTAGTAATTCTGCGTATGGATCTTGTGGTACTGGGTCTAGCACACCAGTCTTTTTATCTTTTCTTAATGAACTTACTACCCAAACCATGTTGTACGGTTCTCCAGCAATACTTCCTACAATTCTTGCCGGCTTTACACGTGGTAATGCTGTTGCATGACGCTTCGCAAATAATGATTTACGTGGTCCCTCTCCTCTTCCCACATGCTATTCCTCCCTTTGTTTAAGCCAGGACTCAACACTCATTTTCTCGCCCCATCGATAACCTACACTTCCTTCTGCCTCAATCGGAACTGGAAATCCTGGTACTGGAGGTTGCTCCATAACTTGTTTAATTTGTTTTTCTACTGCAACTACAATTTCCGGATCATCATCTATTTCAAAAATGATTTCATCGTGAATTTGTGCAATCATATCGGCACTTCCATGAGAAAGTACGCCTTCTTGTTTACCGATAGATTCATAAATTTCATTTTGTACTTTCTTCATAATGTCAGCGGCACTTCCTTGTACTGGTGTATTTGCTGCTTGTCTTTCAGCAGAGCCACGATCTCTTCTATTCGCGCTGTTAATGCCAGGTAGTAATCTCATATATCCATAAATTGTTTGTACATAGCCTTGCTCCCGTGCTTCTAAAACAATCTTGCGTTGATACTCTGGTATGCGTTTGTACGCTGTTTTAACGGCATTCACGATCTGCGCACATTCATCTAATGTTTTACGAATCATGTATTTCGTTTTAAATGTGAACTGTAGAGCGTGTTCCGTACCGCCATAAGAGATACCGAAGTTGCCAGCCTTGGCATCTGTACGTTCTTTCTTTACAATTTCAGCCTCAGACTTTCCAGTCATTACAGATGCGGTTCTACGGTGCATATCGCCACCTGTGTTAAATAACTCAATCATGACCTCATCGCCTGATTTCCATGCCATTAGGCGAAGTTCGAACCCCGAGAAGTCGATGAAGAATAATATCTTTCCTGGTTTAGGTACAAAGAAGTTTCTTATTTTAAACTCGTCATTATCAGGTCTAGGAACGTTTTGTCCGTTCGGATTAAAACTGTTTAAGCGTCCTGTTTCTGTGAATGGACTGTACCCTGCATGGATCCGTCCACTCATAAAGTTCAAGTACTTTTCACGTCCTATGATGTGCGAAGAAAGTAATGTCGTGTATTTTTGTATTTTCTTTAGCTGGTCAATAACTTCTAGTGCCTGTTCTTTATAGGGATGCGGTTCACGTTTTGCAATACGAATCGCTCCGCGTTCTAGCTTATCTAAAGTAGGATCCTTTTCCGGATCGATATTTTCCCAATTTTCAGGTAATGAAACACCGAGGTATTTTTCCTCGTCGATATCGTTCAGCTTGTTTTCAAGCATAAATGCCATATCGATAAGCGCCTCTTGATCAAGACTCGCGCCTGTTTTTCCATATTTGGCAATCGGTATTTTTAAGTAATCAAACATTAAGCTTTTCACTTCGTTCGTTTTACCTGATTTACCGGTATTTATATCAATATTGAACGTTTCTTTCGCGATTTGTTTAATACGTTCAGCCGCTTGCTCTTGCATAATTTCTGCTTCTTGTTTCTTTTGCGTTGCAAGGTTTGGATCCCAATTCATCCCCCAATATTCCATAAGGCCGATAACACGTGTGAATGGCATTTCAATCTTATGAAGCCATTCCTCATATCGCGGAATTTGAGCTGCAATTTGAGACCAATATTCGTAATGCTGCACAGCATAATCCGAGTCTTCAGCTGAGTAAAGCAACCCTTCACCTTTACTCGCATCAATTTCGTCAAAGAAATTGACCTTGTATTTCTTTAAAAGGGCTGAAAAGTCGTTCATCGTTACACCAAAAATGTGTTTCGTAGCTGGTTTTAAACCCCATCCGCTTGTAGGTTTTTTCGGGTTATTAATCTTTTGAGGTGCTGCGATTTGTAAGCACCGTACCCACATAATCAATGGATCTGCTACTTTTCCTAAAATGTATTTACCGTACTTCGCTGCATATTTCGTTTCAAAAGACAAATTGACCGCAATCTTTAATACCTTTTCATTTTTAAATAGGTATTCATCAAGCAAATCTAGAACTAATTTCCTAGCTTCATCTCTATCCATACTTGGTTCAAATACTTGGCCAACCTTATGTGAGATTGGAACAACTCTTGACTCGTGTGCCGCCGCTGACAGCGATACCGTACAAATTTCACCTTTCCACGGATCCAATGGTGTTTTTAAATACGCTTTTTCTAAGCTCTCACTTCGGCTTTCCGCTTCTTTATCATCGATAATCCCTGTAGTACGTGCTTCTTCTATATCTTCAAACGCCTTTTTATAATGCACTCTAATTTCTTTACTTGCTGCAGTCTCCCAGTCGAATCCTACTTTACCTGTTTGTATACAACGTTCTAAGTATTTCTTTAACTCTGAGACTGTAAGAATCGCTTTATAATCTTTCACTTGCTGCGGTTCTACTTTTGGCCAAACAATATCGAATTGTCCCGGCTTTTTCTTTTTTTCCATTTCAACCGCTAGTTTTGATTCTTTTACCGGTACCTGTTTTTTACTACTTGCTAATGTTTTAGGTCTTCCAAATAAACTTCCGAGTTTCATATTTTCACTTCCAGTCATATTTGTAGTGCTTGTCCATATAATTAGTAGTACTCATCCTGTATATGATCAAAGAGTCCTTTCTTCATGCAATACGCAATGTAGGCATTAAAGCGTGGTGTTTTTCGATAACCACCGCTTGTTAAAAGAATCATCCTCATTTTCGCTAATTGATTTACGATTGCTTTCGCTTCTTCTTTATCGATAGAAAGCATCGCCTCAACATCACCAAGTCGTAAATACTTCTGCTGAGCGAACAGTTTGATAAACTCATAGAATTTCATTTCGCCTGTTAACGTATCGATTTTCTTAAGATCTGCCGTAAACTTCTGGTATCTTTCTTCTGTCATTTCTTCTTCTTTTATTGCTAAACGAGCATAGTAATTTAAGCCGCAACCTGGAGCATTGTATAAAGCTTTTAAATACTCCCCAATAAACTCAACGTGTCCCGGCCAAACTTGAATTCTTTCGCCTGATTCATCAACTGAATGCGTAAGAGCTGCAAGTGCAACTGCTAATCTTGCTACTTTATTCCGCTGATCTGAAGGAGAAACAAGTGGTATGTCATTCGCATTTCCATATACTTTCGCAAGGTCTGTCGCAACCTCCAGTACTTTATCAATCGTACCGTCTGTAAATAGCACGTCCTCCGGCTTACGTGACCAAGCATATAAGATGTTATTTTTCAAAGTATCCTTCTGTATAATCGATGGATACGTAGCAAGCGTTTGGTTGTACAACTCAGGATCCACATCACTCGCTCTCATAAAAACTGCAAAGTCAAAACGACGTATATCCTCGTTATTGAAAATATCTTTTAAACTTTCTGCGCCTTGAGAGTAATCAGCAAGTCGTTTCCCTTTCGGTACGTTCCCTGACATGATGGCACGTACTCTACAAGGTGTTTCAGCTGTTACAGCTCGTTTTACTTCCAGCTTCCCGTCAGAACGAGCAAGCGTCATTTCACCATAATCATCTTTCGTAATACCTGTATCTTCATCGATCCAAATCATTTCTTTGTCCGCTAACGGCCATGCACCCCAAACGATGTACCATGCACCTTGAGCACCTGACTGTTCCATTTTGTACGTTAGACCTGTACGAGAAGTACTTTCCGCATTCACTCGTGTTCCAAGCCCTGCATATTTCATTACTTTTTCAATGAGCGCAGACTTACCAGTACCTGTGTCACCTACTATTTTTAATTCCACCCATCCGCGTAACGGATTTAAATCCCACGGTACTTTAAAACGTAAAACACTATGAAGCGTTAGCAATACTGCAAGTAATGTCTCATCACGTTCTACGATGTGTGTTACGTTGTACGTTAAATCGTTACAAATTGCTCCTAGTTTCTGTTCAATTGATTCTGCTGTATAATCTGCCGGCTGAAATGTTGCTAAATCTTCTTTCACTTGTTCATTTAGCTCAAAACTTTCAACCACATCCTGAAGCGGTACCGCACTCTTTACAAGTAGTGTTGACTCCTGATTCTTTGGATGTGGGTATACATAACCTGTTAATTCGTAGTACTTATTCTCACTTACGTTTAGTCCATTTACGGCGTACACTTTTCGTAGTACATAATTCCCTTTATGCTGCTCTTGCTTTTCGTCATCTTCTTCAGCCATCGGGATTACAAGCAACTCTTCAACGTTCATGTTTTCTAAAATATCGGTATTGTATTTCGGACAATTTGGAATGCCTGATATTTCTCGTAAAATACCTTTTATATTATCGTCACCTACACCTGTCATTTGAATAACTTCCCGATCACTTACGCCCAGGTCTTTATATCCTGTATGTGTATGGATGTCGTATAGAGGGCAATGTACCTTTTTACAACTTTCTCTGCCCCAGCAATGGTACTCAATGTTTTTCGGAATGATGTAAGGCGTATGCTTTTTCCCTGCAACCATGACACGTGTTTTTACGAGCTTTCCAGTAAGATCCGCATTGCCTGTCTCTGCTAGATGAAGTAACTTTGCATTTTCTTCTTCCTCAGCGTTCTTCTTAATGCAGTGACACATATCACCGGCACATGCTACACGTTCATATTCTTTGCTTCCTGGTTTCTTTTCGCCATGTAGCGAACGAATAAACGCACAACCAAATTTGTATGTATTATCACCGCTGTATACCGCATCGATCACACTTCTCGTATTTGCAACACGTTGTTGCTTACCATACTCGTTATCCTCAGATGTAAATTTAAGCACCCAGTCTTCCAGCTCTTTCATTGTTTCTTCTCTCGTGTAACCAGCATCTTTGAAATAACATGCAAGCTGTACTGTTGCCTGGTTTCGGTCACCGTCTTTTTTCCATCCACCATTTAAAATATCAACTACACATGCCGGCGGTTTATCTTTCTTAAACTGGAATTCTTCTTTCGCATACTTACGAGCACTCGTTGCTGCAGCTTGTTCATATTCTTCTGTCTTATTTATTAGTAAATACCCTGTACGAGGTCTGTATTTCATTGCCTTTTTACGTTCTTCTGCCGTATAAGGTAGATCGTCAGCATGTCTTGGTGATTTCGCTAAATCTTTAATTTCTTCCAGTGTTAATTTGTTTAACTCATTTACACTAATTTCTGTTTTAAATAGGTTTGTTTTTTGATGCATACTGTTCGGTAAACGAATC
The DNA here is from genome assembly GCF_009183805.1 of Bacillus sp. B2-WWTP-C-10-Post-4. Lineage (NCBI taxonomy): Bacteria > Bacillati > Bacillota > Bacilli > Caryophanales > Bacillaceae > Bacillus > Bacillus sp. B2-WWTP-C-10-Post-4. Next base: position 36,646 of record NZ_WEII01000021.1, read on the forward strand.
ATCCGCTTTTCTGTATACACCACAAGGTCTAATGACGTGAGTCCTAATCTATGGACTAAATACCCAGCCATATGTTTGAAGATTTTATGAAGGTCGTTTCTCGGTTCAATACCGAGCGCATCGGAGCTTATTAAGATGTGGAATCCTTTTGATCCAGAAAAGTAAATCCACATATCCGATTCACGAATGTCCATCTCTTTCGTAAAAAATTCCACCAGCTTTATTGCATCCTTTTGGCTGACTGATGGGTCTTCCGCATGGTCAAGGTCAAAATATAGGGGAGCAATAAATGCCTCCCCCTTTACTTTTGTGTCGTTCGCAAATCGTTGAACTGTAGCAAAGCAATTGAAATTGAATGCCTCTCCCGTTTGGAATTGCTTCACTTCAGAGGAAGGGATTCGTTTCCACGGAATGCTTCTACCGTTCTGATTGCTGTACCATGCGTCTACATATTGATACTCACTTGTTTTGTCTTTCTTTTTTGCCATTTGTAGACGCCCTCCTTAATTATTCTGAAGCTTTTTCTGCTTGTTCTGTTTCTTCTACGTTAATTCCGTAATCTTCTGGTTTAAATACACCTACAGGCTGGAAGTCGATACCGATCCACTGGTTACTAGCGTTTGTACGACTTTTACGTTCTGTTGTTACTAAGCGTGTAACAATTTTATTGACACCTAATTTAGACGGAACACCTAGAGCTTTATATTTCCCTGTATACACATTCATCGCAAAACGCCCGAAAATAATTGTGTCTGTTGGGCTAAAGCTCATTAAGTAGATACGAGGGAAGTCTTCTGGGCTTAACGTTGATACTGGAACAACTGACGCCATATAGCGAAGTTGAATATCATCTAATTCATAACATTCTTCTGCTTGAGGGTTTTCAGCTAGCCATTGATTGAATACAACTTCCGCATCTTCTTTTGTTTTTTCCGCCACGATCAACTGACCATCTTCAGGAGAATCTTGTTTCCCCCATACAGACCAACGTTGCTCACCGTATCCGATTACTACATCAATATTGTCGCCGTACATTACATTTTCATCATCTTTTTCTACGAAATTCCCTTTCTTGTTAACCGTTAACCACTCGCCCATACGGACGAAATCCATATCAAGACCGTTATTCGCTTCAACGAATCCCTGCTTTGTTTCTTCTAAAATTGCTGAAATATAATTGCTGCCATCGTTTCTTTTCGCCACCGCGTTATTTTGTACCACTACTTCATTTTGATTTGTTTCTTGTGTCATTATTTTTTCCTCCCGCGCCCCTGTAGGCCATGTTTTTTCCATGCTTTTCGTTTTGCTTGGCTTTTCTTTTTTTGATAAGTTACTTTTCTGTTATACGAAAACTTGTAATCTTTCGAATCGTATTCCGGAACCTCAACCATTATCGGGATTCCTCGTTGAAGAGATAGACTTTTACCGGATCCTCTTGCAAACACCCTTATCACTTTTTTAACGATTTTTTGACCTGTTTCTTTCAAACCCACTTACTCCACCTCTTTCGCTGAAGCAATTAGTTCTGTGATTTCATAAAGCGCACCCACATATTCGTACTTTTTCATCGTTATCACCCCTTTCACCAAGGCATATCATTTAAGAAGTCAGCCACTGTATCGCGTTCTGTTTTCGGCTTTCTTGGTACCGTTAGCCCGATTCTGCTGTATACTTTCCTACGGCTGTGATATTGGTCCTTAAATACTCCAACATTGTAGTCAACGTAATCGAACCAGTATGCTTCTTTATCCGGATTGTTCCGATCTGGACGCATAATACGTCCAATTTCTTGCTCTACTGATGAACCGCTATTACTCTCACGGGAGTCACCACGTTTCGGCATTACCATGTGACCAACTACTAAATGCTGCATGTCCAGTCCTTCACGCGCTAACTGAGTGGCAAACAAAATATCTACTTCTTTTCGGTCGCAAGCTTCTAAAATGTCTTTACGTTGTTGTTTTGTTACTTGCCATTCACGAATTTCTTTTTCTGAATACTGAGCAACCTTTACCTGCCAACCGTACTTACCTTGCTTTTTATCTACCGCATGACCACTATTGATAAGCTGCTGTGCATGTTTCTCGCTTTTTGCTTTTCTCCAGGTGTAGCGACTAATACCTCCGTGTACTACAGCGGTATTAATCTGTTTCCCGTAATACGTATCTCCGTAACGTTCTTTCAATAATTTTTGTACGAGTTGTTGTAAGACAAAACAGTACCGGACAGATTCCGTAATAACTATCGCAGTTCCTAATGGATAATGTTCTACGATACTTTCAGCGATTAGCTTCGCACGTTTCTTATCTGAAATAAGGTGACGAATTAGGTCTGTATAATCGAGATCTTCTCCACCAGCATCTACACTATCAATCTCGTTACGGTTACTTGCCGTCTCGTAATTGAACTCGGTATATACAAATTTCACTTCCGGTTTTATCAATCTCCCAGCTTCATACATTCCGTCTCTGCTAATCTCGTACACTTTTGGACCTACACCGTTGTACATGTAAATTTCCAACCCATCTTTTCGGGAAGGTGTTGCGGTGAGACCAATCATATTCTCAGCGGTTAACCTCCCAGCCGTTTCAATGAATTGTATTGCTGGAAAGTGATGGGCTTCATCCACTACTACCGTCCCGATAAAATCATTTAGTGCATCGATTATTTGTGGATTTCGCTGCAAGGTTTGTACTGTAGCAACGATTAGTTTACCGTCTCCCCAGTCATGCACGCCGTCACCGAAAAATCCGATACGACCGATATCAGGCATTGTAGCCTTAGCTCGCTTTGCGGATTGATACATTAAGTCTTTTGTATGCGTAAGCCATAATGCTGCTTTACCCTTTTCGTAAATGTAGCGCATGCCCATTACGGTTTTACCTGAACCAGCCGGTGCTACACCTATTCCGTTTTCTTGCATAAGTGCTTCAACCATCGGTGTCTGGTCCTCTTTTAATACAAACCCGTCATCCCATTCCCCGAAACTAACATCTCGGCCATATGAAATCTGTGAGGTAATAACTTTACTTGGGTCGTAACCTAAGTTTGTCAGTACCTCTTCTAGCTTTGACAAGAAACCTCGAGGCGTAACAATATCGCCTCTGTCATGTACAAACAATTCAAGTTTTGCTTGTACACCCCATGTAGGTCTACGTTGTTTTTTTGCTTTCAAATACGCTGGATTATCAAATGTTAGCGTCTTAGTAATTGCCGCCTTAAGAGGTGTACTAGCACCTCTTATTCGGATGTTGTGTTTTACAAAGATTTGTAGCAAGTGAGCACCTCCGATAAATCGTAAGAAGGTTCATGGTATGTAAGTCTTGGAAGTGGTAAACAGGGAACCGTCTGACTTTGAAATTCTTCAAGTTTTATATGGTTCACGTTTCGTTTTTTCATATGAATAAGAGCTGTAATAAGTCTGAACGCATAAGCCTCGTCAAGCCCTTTGCTATCATTTAGAAAACTGATAAACACTAAACCTAAATTTCTATCAATAATTTGATCAAAATCCCGTAGCCCGAGAATCTGATTCGGTCTCATATAATCTAGTGAAAATCTACGACTCTCTGTACGTTTCATTTCAGCTAATATATTTACTTCAGGTGTTATTACAATCTCGTCACCTGGACGAGTTGCACCTGCACCATCTGCAATTCTCATACGCCATACATTCGGAATTTCTCTCCAGCTTCTTCTGATTTCAGCTTGGAAATCATCCCCACGTTGCTGACGTTCACGCTGTTTATTTCTCATTGCTGTTTGTTTTGGATCCATAGCAACCTCCTATGCCAAAAACTTCAGTAGATTCGCTTGTACATAAGCTTTTGCTTTTACAAGATCCGCTGATTCTTTAGCTGTTTCCCAAGCATCTTTTGTTTGATAAATTTTGATATCAATGGACGCTAACTCTTGCTCTACGTCTGTAAGTTGTTGACGTTCTTCTTTGCTGTAATGCAGGCGGTACGCATCACGTAACGTATCATTCGTGAGAGCCACTTTTTGATCATTCACATAAGCGTATTGGTTACGTCCCTCACCTTGAATTTGCATAAATGCCTCTGCTTCTTTTAGCTCTACTGCAGTTTTCAGCTTCACTTTTTGCTTAATTAGGTCTGCTTTTTTCCCATAAGCTTCTTCACGTGCTTTACCTTTTTCAAGAACATCCTGTACTGCAGCATCAATTTGTTGTAAGGATGCTTGTAATTCAAGTGGATCTAATACTCGAACATAGTCAGTCGGTACTTTCTTGCCTAAAATCTTGGTTGCCGCTGCAAGTAGCTTTTCTTTCCCATGCTCCTCTTGTAAACTAAGAATTTCATTATTTAATTCAGTCATTTTCTGGCCCCGCCTCACATTGAATTTTTGGTAGTTCTACTACTAACTTTTTAAGCGTCACGTGCTCTTTAACAATTGAGTCAATTGTTATGTTCATCGTTTCTACTCGATCATGTTCCTCTTTGTTGTAACCAGCTACGCTTATCATCAGCGGTGAAAACTCTACTACTACAGCATTCCAATCATGTTTATTATTGCTATAGTTAGGGCGTCCAAATGGGTTACCACTTGTGACCTGTACCGCCGTACCTTCGCCTAGTTCGTTCTCATCAAACTGCGGTTTGTTTACAATCATGCTCGTAATCCCTCCTTTACTTCCGCTATTTTCGTTAACGCTATTTCTACTACATCAGGATTAATACAATCTGTCTTGGCAATGCTTTCAACAATCGTATTAATATCAACTAGCACATCTTCTCCCGTTTCTGTTTGAATCAATGAAGCAAACTCCTCCATTGCGTAGGCACGCTTCTTCTCCGCTTCAATCCGGCTACGATCAAGTACTTCTTCACCATGTTTTGCACTTTGAAGTGGGATCCGTTCTAAGTCAAAAACTCCTGGTGATTTTACATCAATAAGAAGTACTTGTATCGGTCTATTAATCTCAGCTTCCGAAGCCGATAAACGTGTGATACTACCGATATTCGCAAACACTTTTCCATCCGAACGATTATAAATACCGAAACCTGTATGGTCATGTCCACACAAAACCAAATCCGCAGCTGTTTTTACATCTTGTACTTTTGTGTACCGATCAAAAGGTGGATCGTGATCTAGTAGCATTCCGTGTGCTACATGTATTTTAGTTGATTCATAATCTTCAGTAACTTCTGGCGAATAACCATAACCAGCTTTATCAATTTGATCACTGTACGGTGTAAATGTTAACTGGACGTGATTACCGTCTTGGTGAAACATATGAGCTTGGCCAGGATCATTAATGACTGTAAGCTGCGGGACGATTAACTCCAGTACTCTAAGGCTTGTTCGTTCATACGTTGCAAGATTGTAGCCGTAAATATCGTGATTACCAGCTGTTGTATAAATTGGAACTGGACTCTCTTTCAATACCTTTGCGAATTCTAGTAACACGCTTGTCGTAACCTCTGGCCTATCAAACGTATCTCCAGGTTGGATAATTGCTGCTACACCTTTGTATTTTGCTAAAGCGAAAATCTCACGTAGTTTCGCGATTAATGCCTCTTTGTAGTTATCCTTACGATTACGAGGGTTTGTACCTCGTATATGTGGATCACCGAAATATAGAAACTTCATACTCTCACCTCTGCTTTTTCGTGCTTTGCGTAACGTTGTATCTAAAGTAATTCCGCCTTCAACAATATGGCGCATTAGTGAAGGTTGCTTGATTCTTTTTCTTTTATAACTTCTTTTGTAACTTCACCTGTTCCAAGATCTATTGATACATCGTCGTCTTCTTTGATACCTAAAGCATTTTGAATTTCTATACAAGCAGCGTCATGACGTTCAAAAACTGGTTTTAATAGTTCCTCAGTTCGTTTTACATACTTTTCACGAATAGGAGCAATCTCAGCTTTATATTCAGCTTGCAGTTGTTTTTTAATAGCTTTCTCCGCTTCATCCGCAGCTTGTAATTTTTTTAACTGAGCTTCCGTTGCTTTCCCGATAACTTCCTCAGTAATTTTTAAACCTGCAGCATTAGCTAATGCACCTTTTAATGCATTTTTAATTTCGCATTTCATACACATATCCATATCTCCCTTTCTATAAAGCAGTTACTATGCTTTTCCCTTGTTTTTGAGTCACACCAAGTGCTACGTCACCTATCTCAGCCAAGTGAGTACTGTGCGTAATTAAAATGATTTGACGTTTAAATTTTGTACTGTATTCCTTCAAGAAGTACGCCACGTTCGGAGCATATTCTTGACTCACGTGCTTTCCAACCTCATCTAAGAATAATGGGCCTCTTACACCACTAATCTCCCCTACGGCCAATCTGAGCGCTAGACTAACTACGTCCGCTACACCACCGCCGCGATCATAATCAGGTGGCTTTAATTGCGTTCTTACATCTTCAGACTGTAACCAGTACTCTGCCACTGGTTGATTACCTTTTACGGCAATTTCAATTTCAAATCTGTAGTCTTTGTCAAATACAACTGTAAGGGCTGACGTAACAATTTCTTCTATACGACGTTTTGCTTGCTGCCTTGCATAATCACTTGTCTTTTGAAGAAGAATTTGTACTAAATCAAACTCCCCTAGTTGCTCCTCAGCTTTTGCTTTTCTTGCTTCTGCGCTTTTTTGTTGCTTAACTAACAAATCACGTTGACCGATTTTCATTTTCAATTTATCGCTTGCCTGACGGATATCCGCTCTTGCTTTTAGAAGCTCGTACATAAAAATAGCCTCCTTATACCTGCGGGATGAGTCGTTCTACATGCTCCAGGTTTTCTTTAACTGATGTATCAAGCTTATTGATTTCTTCCTGGATCGTTTCAGGCGTTACCCCGTACTGCGCCATTTGTTCAGCGATTTCCGTTAATTGCTTTTCAGCTGAAGACTTTTCCGCCTCTGCTTGGATTTTTGCTGTTTCTGCTTTCTTTAAATTTGCTTTTGCAATTTCAATACGTTGTTTTAATTCCATTACTCATTTCCCCCTTCAAGTTGTTTTGATAGTAAATTTTGTAGCTCGGATTCCACAAACTTTTCTTTATCTTTTAAGTGCCCAATTATGACATAGCGAATAAGCGTATCCAGTTCTTTACGATTTACCATATTTAATTTGTGAATACTGTGATAAACATGATGCCTACGAAGATCTATTTCAAATTGACCTTCCCCACTTTCTAGCGCAGCTAACGTTGACTGCACTTCAGAAAGTGCTGTATTTAAACGTCCAACGGTATTAACGTACTCATCAATTTCTTTTGTATTTACCAACACTAATCACCCCTCAATGAGAATGTTCAAAAGACATCGGCGATTCACATAGCGGACAAACTCCACCAGCCTCGTTCCATGTCTCTTCCAATTCCTTTGTGTAATTTTCAATGTGCTTTTCATATAGTTCCAATGTGCTTGTACTATGACGTACTCTTTGATGCCAGATCATATAGTTTCGTAACAACTCTTTTAATTCAGCTAAATGAGTGACATTGTTCTCAGCATTTACAATCTGTATTACCACTTCTCTCGGAACATTTAAACGTTCCACACGACTTGTCCAGCCCATATAATAATTGTGTATATTCTGGTATTTTTGTAAGAGCACACTTATTTGACTTAGTTGTGTAATACTTGTTTCGCATTCTTGTAGTTGATCTGACGCATTACCAGGTACAGATAATCTTTCTACATCCTTACTTGTTTTTTCGTAGCCTTGTTTAACCACGCTATGTTGTACATAGAGTTTCTTTAACTCATCCATTTTCTTTACTTCCTCTTCAATCACAGCTACATTAATGTTTTCAATTACAGTTAACCTCTCGACCTGTAATTGAGCTTCTTGTAATACTTGACTATACTTCTTATAGTTTTGTGATAAGATAGAAAGCAAAGAATATATTTCTTCGGATTTAGTAGAATCTTGTAACAAGTTACTTACTTCTACTAATCCATCAAATTGTTTTAATGTTTCAGTCAATGTCTTCTTGGCGGTGGACAGTGACTCGTATCTTTTTTGTAAGTCCAGTAGTGTTTGCAGACGCTGCTGGTCTTTTTCTGTTTCTTCAAGTATTTGTATAAGAACCGGCACTTTTGAGAGTCTCTCATCCTCAACAAGCGCTACACGGAATTTTTCAAATGCTATCTGTTGTTGAGTTTGTAGTTGCTGCAGTACCTCTTTCTTTTTATGCAATTCTTCTACATGTTCCATCAAACTTTCAGCTGTTTTTAACTGCTGTACTTTATCATCCACATCCAAGTACTCGAGTAAGTTACCTGCTAATCTCTCAATTTCTTTTTCCGCTAGTAACCTCTCTTGCCTTGCTGCGTATGTATCTTTTGAAACACTTTTTACCGCGAGATCGACAGCTTCTGTTCCTGCTAACTTACCTAGAACTTTTGCACCCGATGAAGGTGTCTCACTTATTAAGAAAGGTGCTTCAAGCTGGAATGCAAAGTTTAAAGCCGTAACAAAATCCCCAAATGTTTGCTTTGTGATGCCGAGTAATTGTTTTACTTCTTCCGGTACCTCTGACTTCTCAAATACATTTCCTGCATCGCCTGGATCCGTTTGGATTCTGTACGATGTTTTTCCTTTTCTACGGTGCTTTGAAATAATAATGCCGTTATCCATGTGAATCGCTACAGTAGCCTGTCCAACTGATTCGTTTACGAAAGCCTCACCTTGAGGTTCGTTAAATGCTACCCAGCGAACTGCTCGTATGATGGATGTTTTACCACTATCTGATGGTCCAGTAATTACGTTCAGCCCATTTCCTAAATTGAAATGGCTATTCGTATGTGACTGGAATCCTTCTACGAAAATCTCATTAATGTTGGCCAACATGTTCACTCCTTTCTGTTAGCTTTAACATGCTGTTTACTGCTTGCTCTTCTGATCCTTTCTTGAAGTAATTTTTACTTTCGCAACATATCGCTTTTACGTCCTTTGCCTTTACTAATCTAGTCGCATAGGTCACGTATTGTTGCATATGTATCACCCCCTTTCAATGATTTAACTTGCCTTTACTTCTGTTTTTTTCTTTCTTGTGACCTTTACTTTGACATTGAAATAGTGTTCATATACTTCCTTAAACACATCTTCAATTTTCCGACCCCCGTAAGTTTCTTCCCCAATATACAAACCTGATTTCTTTTTCCTCACACTTCTCAGCCCCCTGAAATTTTATCTACGTAATGAGGATAGTGTTCTAAAAATTTTTCTTTTGGTGGGAACCCCAGTTCAAACGATTGTCTAACCTCTTTCTTACTGGCGTTTTGCAAGTAAGGGGGTAAATAAAAATGTTCCATAGGGAACCCAAGTACAATTGCGATTTGCAAGGCTAATTTTCCTCCTGGATCACGTCTACCAGTCTCTAAATCTGCAATATGTCCAGGAGTCACGCCAACCTTATCTGCTAGAGCCGCCTGTGACATACGTTTTTTACCACGTAAATCGGCTAACCAAGTTCTTTTCATATGTCCACCTCCAGACAACCTTTAATGATTTTTATTATACTGGCGTTTTGCAAGTAAGTAAAGTAGTATTTTGATTTTTTTCTAAAGTGTTTTATCCATTTTAAGCTAAATTCATCCAAATAATTAAAAACTTCACTTGCAATATGCGTATATTTTCCATTGTGTAATTGTGCCATAAAGTGTTATCTTATATATAGATAACATCAAAAAAATAAAAAACGTTTTACATATTTTTATAAAATTTATAAAAAATAAAATCGATGAAAAATATAAAAAAGAATTTAACGGGGGTAAAAAGTATGGATATAGGAACTCAATTAAAATTCTTACGAAATAGACGCGGTTGGACAATGCAAGAAGTCGCAGATCGTATTGGTAAAAACGATTCTACGTATAGTGGATATGAGACAAATAAAAGAAAACCAAACGCTGAGGTTCTTGTACAGCTAGCAGACATATTTGATACTACTACAGACTTCATCTTAGGAAGAACAGAAAATCCAAACGGTCTTAACTTTAATGTAAAAGACTTTTTAGATCAAGGCAGACTTCATTCTGATGGGGTAGAAATTACGGATGAGCAAGCTGAAATTGCTAATGTTTTATTAAGACAACTCCTACAAAGAAAGCAGCAATAAGTAAAAAAGGATTAGCCAGATGCTATTCCTTTTTTTGTTGCAATATAGCTGTAATTTGTTTGTACTGCTCCAGAGTAATCTGTCCTTGCTTATAAAGTTCCCCCATCAGATAATTCATATCACAACTTACATTTTCAGCACCGAATAATTCCTCGATTAAACGTTTTGTTTCTTGTTTGGCCGTCTCTTTTTTCACCTTATTTCCTCCCCTTCATCCAATTAATTATTCAAAAATGTTAAAATAAAGAAAATGAATAACCCCTATAACGTACGAAATGCCACTACACTCGAGAGTGTAGTGGCATTTCTCTTTTAACAATTAACCGATCGTCCCTGGATCCATCCTCATTTGTACAGGTTCTTTAACTTTTGCTTTGCTAAGTTCACTTGATACCGGTGATAATGTCAGCGCAAGAGCACAAACAATAACTAAACCAGCTAGAAATTTTTTCATTTTAACTATCCCCTTATTTTAAAATATCAAAAATTTTTATGTAAAATAAATTACCTTCTTTCAAAAATCGATGATACGCTTTCTGACGCAACTCAGGATTTTCTGTAGCAACAGCTAAGTATAGATCCTGAAAAGCTGTACGATTCTCAATTTCGTACAACATTTTAGCCGCTTCCTCATACTCATTTAAAGAAATTTTCAGCAGCGCTTGTTCAGCTTTATCATGGATATATTCCAATTTTACAGGAAAATTATGAATTATACAACAAAACGAAGATGTATTTTCAACTAATTTCCGCTTCAATAGCGACTTACTATTTGTTATTTTATCCAATTCCTGTAGTGACTTTTCAAAATATTGAACGGATTTCTCCGCATCTTCGAAAACGTAGCTTTCCCCCAACACACTATATGCTGTAGCTTTTAACAAACGTGGGGCTTCTTGTACCCCCAGTACCTCAAACAGCAAACATCTTGCAGTTTCTACTTCATTCTGCATTAAATACGCGTATGCACATATCGCTTTTAATTCAGCATCAATTAACGTTTTTTCTAATCCTTGCGGCATTTCACATATTTTATCTTTAATCATATCATGCATCGTAGTAAATACGTTGTAAGCCCCCATGTCAAAATACCCATAGACACTTAATAAGTTTACTAAAACATTTACATTAACCTTATTTAAATTCACTTTTGCTCGAAGATTGTCTAGGCTCTTAAAAAATTCTTTTGAGCGTAGATTTCCAGATTGACGTTCCAAACCAACTTTTAAAATATCTTTATAGTTCTTTGTTACCGTATGTTTACACTTTCTTTCGAGCAATTCTTTTAATATATCTGTATAACCCGCTAAATACACGTAGTACATGGCTGTCCTAATGTCCGATTCTTTTTTCGTAGATTCCAAAAACTCTTGAACTGTTTTTATTTTTTCATTCTCGTTTTCCGTACTCACCAAAATTTTCATCAGTTTCGAAAAATTCATAGGCACCTGACCATTCATTGTTTTCCACAAATTTGACTGGGATAAACTTGTGATTTTAGAGAGTTTAGTAGGCGTTATATCTTTTTCTACCACAATGTTACTTAAGCTTGTAAAATTCTGCACGACGGTCCCTCCCTTGAACTTAAGACACCCCCTCTGTTTTTCTCAATAGGAAAACATACCACCATGCTAACATGGACTAAGAAGTATGATATACTTGAAGTTGACTCATGGAAAGTTTTACCTACGCACGATAGGGTAAAACGTTACAGTGGTGTTGCCGCACTGCTGTAACGCTATGGGTCTTTTTGCTCTTTTATTTTATTATTTTCATCTTATCATAAAATTTAGAACATTCGTTTCACTCTTCCTCTAAACCATATTGAGAAAGTTTTTTCTAAATCTTCCATAATTCCCACAAGAATATCTTACCATCAAACGAACTAATGTTCTAGTTTGTGTTCGGATTTTATCCAAAAAAATTATCAAATATTGTATTTAAGCCAAATTTATTGGTATTTATAGTTTAAAAATAACGCCTTATTTATAATATAGGCATGAACACATTTGGAGAAAATTTAAAAAAGTTTAGATCAAATCGTTCTTTAACACAAGCGGAACTTGGAGATATGGTCCAATTAAGTCGTAGTCAGGTAAGTAACTTAGAGACCAACTTTAACGAACCCGACTTAAAATCTTTAGATCGTATCGCCAATTTCTTTAACACATCGGTCGATGCACTTTTAGGAAGAAATATTCCGGAATCTGAAGAACAATTAAAAACCATTCTCGATGAGATCCAAACGGTTTTCGCAGGCCTAAATGAATCTCAACGAGAACAATTCTGTAAACAACTCCTTTTCTACACACAATTTCTAAATGAGAAAAAAGAGTTATTATGAATCGATTGTAGTAGAAAACTTTTCCATATTCAACGGTAAAGTTTCCCTGCAACTAAATCTATAAAAAGCAAGAGCTTTTGTTTGAAACAAGCTCCTGCTTTTTATTTATACGCATCTTTGTCGCTATTAGTATACCAGACAGATGTTCATTATATCAATAGCTACAAAAATTAAATATCAAAAGTATATTCTATATCTAGCTTCCCATCTTGATAAAACACTATTTTTTTTATTAGTTTCTGAAAAGCTTTATGTAAGTCCTGTTCCTCCTGCAACAGCATAAAAGCATCCTGTATATCCTTTGTTTCCCTGTTTTGAATATCTTTATCTTTTAATTTAAGTAATTGAAGTTCCTGAGCTGTCATCTCATCTTCTAATTTCCTGTTTCGATTAACGAAAGTTTCTTTATCAATGAACGAGTCCATGTAAAGTTCTAAGAGTTTTTCTTTTTTACTCTCCAGCTGTTTAATCGTCTTTTTTGATTTTGCTATTTTTCCTTGCAGCTTGTCCTTAATTTGTGCAACTAATCTAGTTTCAATATACTCCTGCTTTTGTTTTAATCGTTCTAAGATTAAATTACGAAAATCTTCGTATCGGACTGGTATATGATTTACACAAGTTCCGTACGCCTTATACGTCGAACATTTCATATACACACGCTCATATTTACTGCGTACTCCAGCATAAATTGCTCTTACTCTTTTACCACAGTGTGCACACCATACTATTCCCCGAAACTCATTACGATAATCTGATTTTGTTTTTTTATCCTTCACGCCACTTACTAGATTTATACGTTCCCATTGTTCTTTTGAAATTATAGCATCATGGTGATTTTCAAATACTAACCACTTCTCTTTAGGATTTTTAACAGTTTTCTTTTTACCATCAACTTTTACTGTTTTATATTTGTGCATTACATGTTCACCAGTATATAAAGAGTTAGTGACTATTGTTTTTACAGATGCCTCAGACCATAAGTTTCCGAATCTTGTCCTGCATCCTTTTTTATTTAAGTTATTAGCAATCATACGATATCCGCGCCCGTCTTCGTACCAGTCAAACATTTCCTTAACAAGGAGCGCTTCCTCGTCATTAATTATTAATTTTTTATCAATACGATCATAACCAAAAGGAATGGTTCCTGTATGCTCCCCACGTCTTACTTTAGCACTTAATGCTGCTGAGATGGATGTTGATAATGTCTTAGGGAGTTGTGCAGCAAACATCGCATATATCTCGAATTTCATATCATTATTACCCTCATAGTAACTATCGTAACCTTCCTCAATTGTTACTAAACGCACACCATGACCAAGTAATATTTCTTTAATCTCTAGTGCATCTTTAAGGTCGCGGGCTAAGCGGTGTATCGATTTAAAAACTACCGTATCTAATTCATTTTTCCTAACTTTCTGTAATATAAGCTGCATCGCATGGCGCTCAAGCCATGCGGTACCCGAAATACCATCGTCAAAATACACAGCATTCTGATCCCATTCATAACCATTCTTCTCAATCCAGTATCGGCAAATATCAACCTGGTTCTCAACTGATGACACTTGTTCGTCCTTATCAGTTGATACACGTACATACACAGCATACCGCAATTTTTACACACCCTCTCTTGTTTGTTGCTAAGAATAATCATGATTAAATTATATGATTAACCGCGAAAACTGACAATCTATTACCAAAACAAAAAGACGACTTTCTACAGTCGTCAAAATAAAAATATATAAATCTCAAAAATTCAGGAGGGGGTAAACAATACACAACAACATCTAATAAAAACAAAAAAGAAAAAGAACCCCCTCTATAAAAAATATACCTTATATATATAATATAAATATAAAACTAATAATTATATATTATATATAGAGTATACTATTAGTAATAGTATATAAGTATTATTACTGTTAGGGTTCTAAGTTTTTTTAGCTGTAGATTCATTTAATTAGGTGCCAGTATTCATTAACCACACCAATTAGTTCATCAACTAACGCATCCAACTGTGCCATTCTCTCGTCACCAAGTTCTTCTAAATAATTATCACGGTAATCTTCTGTCATTCTTTCAAGTGTTAGATACAACCAATAAGCAAGTTGAGACCCGCTTACCTCATACTTACGTAAAATTGCATTCAATTCTTTTTTCGATTCTTTCATGATAGACCACCTCAATTTTAAGAATTAAACACATGGAATCACATAAACTTTCGCATACACATCGTATTTAGCTGCAAGTTGCTCCAGCTTTTTTTGTCTGTATTCTGTCATAGTAAAGAAATGAATGAGAGGTATTTTTCCGTTGTATTTGTTTTTGTAGTATAACGAAAATTCCCTATACCTGCTCATCTTTTCAGCGTTCACAATCATCATTTGCGTACGATCTATCTCTACTGCATTTAGTGTACCTTCTTCATCTCTGAACTTCACATCAGGAATAATTGTCTTCTTTTTATCATCTACTTTATAACGTATGGGTGTTTCTATCTGCCAGTCGTCGGGACAAAACAGATAGAGCCATGCTTCATTTCTCATTAAGCTGTGTGCTAGTCGACTATTTGGTACAATCTTCTCTGTATCGTCGAACAGCTCACGGCCCTTTTTATTTAAGTAATACACGTACTCTTTTTGGTACACTGTGTTATTTACATATGGACTGAGGTCTTTTAAAATACGATTCGCGTTACGAATCCCTCCCATATCGTGCACCGCCATTAGATGCCTACGTGTTGCGAATTTCAGCTTTCTAATCAAGGTCAGAATCGTCATCTGACGGTTTATTTTGATATGTGTCTGGATGTTCATCTTTTTTCACCTCGTATTGTTTTAGATGTTCCCACATCATTTCATCGCTAATAAACGGCACCTGCAGCTCAGTTAGTCGATCAGTTTTATAAATAGCTCTACCAGGTAAGGACGGCAATGTTTCTAGTCCCGATTCATCAAGAACAACCTCAGATGCCTTATATGTTGGTAGCCGAAACCCTAACTTCGCATCAGACATCTGCTTTACTACTGATGGAATTGATGTGACTGTAGGATACTGTGTAGCCAGAATCAGACGAAATCCTAAGCCGCCCGATACAGTCGCTATATAACTAAGCATGTACTGGCACTCTTCTCGGATCTTATTAACATGACGTGGTAATCCTTTGGCCGGAGCAAGCACGGCACCCTCATCAACAATAACGAAATACCGATCTTTTTCTTTTGTTTCAACAATATTTTTGTAACCATTTTCCTTCATGAATTTTCCACGCTCTTCGATTTTTTTCATTATTTGTTTTAGTACATGATGTGCTTTTTCTACAGAATCAGCCACTTCTTCCACCTGTTTTAAGCCGCTGAACTCGCTAAATTCCAAACCCTTTTCCTTTAAATCAATTAAATATACGTGAGCATTTTCAGGATTCGCCTCAATCAGAGTAGTAAGTAGTACTTTCATAAATACTGTTTTCCCCATTCGTGTAAGACCACCTAGTACCATATGAGGAGTTTTATCAAAGTCATGATAAATTAACTTCTCGAGGCTTTGCCCCATCGGTACTTGCCATTCACCTTTTTTTACTAGCCCTTCATTCCAACACCACTTTTGTGGGATACGTTTACTGAATACCCGAATCATTATCTTGTAGTTATCGTATTTGATACGTACAGGCTTATTTAATCCTTCACTTACAACATCCTCAACCTTTTGTATTAATTTAGACGGCATCCCTAACGGTAGTTTATATACATAAGTCGTACTACGATCATCTTCTTTTCTTTCGAGAAAAACCGGATAATGTAATTTTTCATCCTTCCTAATTGCAATCCCACTTACTTCAAAGAATACTTGTATATTCTTTCTATCATCCTCTTTACCTTTTAAACTATCATTTAGCAAAGCGTACCCGAGCGAAACTGCAGGTATTAATAACAATTCAAGCATAGGGGTTCACTCCTTATATATCCTTAAAGGATATAGTTGCTCTTTACTGGAAGATTTACATACAAGTTGTTTTTCTTATATAACAAAGTGTCCCATGATTCTAGGTTCCATTCCTTCAAAGAAACACCATTAGCACATAACGTAGAAGATACAAAAACGAGCCGGTAAGAGTTGTATACATCGTCATACGTGGAAGCCAATGTGGAACACTCATCCCCATCTTCTCAGCTGCCTTCATCGCCACTACAGACAATCCTGTCGCTGTCCAAATTACTACAACTTCCCCAGCAAGTGTCATATCGAATCCCTCTTTCTCTTTAGTTGTAATCCTTTTGACGTGAGAATCGGTTGATACTGATTAACCATTTCATCCCATTCAAGAATTTCTTCCTCTTCCCCGTATAGATCTTCCATAATATCGTTAGATAAGCTGTAGTAACCGCGGTACTCTTTGTTGTTAGATACCTCGTGTCTTTCCATATGTTTTAGAATAGAGTTTACTTCACCTTTACCCCTGGACTCTTTATACATGCTTCTCAGCTCTTTAGAAGGATACAGATACGGTGTGTCATTCAAGTAATCATATTGCCACCTCATCGTTCATCCCTCCACTGTTTACAGTCCTCTAAGTATGCATCAATCCTTTTTTGAATCCCTATTTCGTTATACGGACCATAAGGGTCTTCTTCTCCTAATAAGTCAACGATATCGACGTAGTTTGGATTTTTTAACATACTGTGATTTGCGATGTGATTGTACACACATTGCACTTCATCATGATCATCAGCCTCTACGTACATGTTGTAAAGTGTTTGTGACGGATACAGTTGCATGCGATTTAAATACTTATATCCAGGTCTCATTGTTCCTCACCTTTCCCTTCTTGATGTCCTCATTTCCACTTGGTATTCCTCGTGGTCTTGATGTGGTATTGATATAGGTATATGACCTGGAGAATTATTTTTGCACGTCCACACCAATTTTTTTCTTTCTAGCTTGTACTATTTATAAAGGAGTTTATTTTTGTATATAGAAAGTAAATCCTTGAGGTGAACGTATATGAAGTTTAAATGTAAACTCAAAGTAATCTTTGCAGAGCTTGATATTAAGCAGAGTGATTTTGCAAAACGTATTGGAGTTGACGACTCTACTCTTAGTGCAATTGTTCGTAATCGTACTAAACCTCGTTTTGATACAGCCTATCTAATTTGTAAGGAACTCGGTAAACCAATTGAGGAGATCTGGACCATCGAGGAGTAATTCCTCCCCCTCCAGCCTTAATAAGTTTTTATCTTTATTTTTACACTTGACTTTTGTGTTCGGCAGACAATCATGGGATGAGGGTATAGGACAACGGCTAGGGCAGAGAATGACTACCTTACAACGCTTCAAAAATAAAAAGCGTCGTAAAGTAGACGTTCTGTCAATCATGGTCTATCGGGTTAAGGAATCCGTATAGTAACACCCTGTTTAAACGCTGTAATCTCTTACACAGCTGACTTTTTACAGATAAAGCTTGTCCTATCTGCAGAAAGAATCAGGGAAGGAAATGCACTACTGGCGTATCCTTCATTACTCGTAACTTATAATTCTTTCATTATCAGCTGCTACCCGTGCCGTAACACGCCAAGCAACCGCCGTACCGTTAATGGCCGTACTCACCTAGACTCCTAACAACGCAAACAAGGAAACGTTATTCATTAGGACGCTTTACTTTCTGACGTTGGCTTAGCTAACCTGTTCAAGTTTAACGAGTGTTAGGTCATTCCTCGTGTGGATCATCCCCTTAATTACTTAAAAAAGACAATAAGAAACTAGACCTCGTGTACATCTGTTTTTTCGAATGAAGATATTCACGAGGCTGGGGGTTGTCCGATATTTAGTTAACGAAAGAGTTTATAGAACATGAGCTATAAGCATATTGATAAGGAATAAAACCGAAGCTACAGTATAAAAACCATAAAACCAAATACAATCAGATTTTGTTTCTAAACCGAAATAGTTATTAAGAGTTTTCATTTTCGTCCCCTTTCAACCTAAAAAGTTCAACTAATTAAGTTAAATATATAACTCAATTAGTTGAACGTCAATAGGTAACCTAGAAAAGTTTACTATTTTTTGTGTAATTGTGTTAGAATACGAGATAAGATGGTTGTGTATCGGAGGAGAATACATATGATATTTACATTGGGACAGACGTTACATGAGATAGGTGTAACCAAAAACAAATTAGCTGTAGAAGCAAAAATCCGCCATAATACAATTAGTGATTTAGTAAACGGTAATGTTAGTTCTATACGTATAGATACATTACAAGCAATACTTGATACATTAAATAAGTTAGCTGCTGATCAAGGAATAGCAAAAGTTTATGGTATTAAAGATGTTATCAAACATGAAAAAGACGCATAATTAGCGTCTTTTTTACTTACAAATATTAGATAAATACTTAAATTTGTGTTGTTATTTGATACAATAACCTTGCAATACACTATCATAGGAGGGAGAAAATGAGAAAAAATTATTTCAATACATTAGGGTTAGTGTTTATCGGAACGTCTTTATTATTTACGACTGGCTGTACGCCACAAAATAATGAAGCGACCTCTCAAGCTGTAATTCAAAAGGATGAGGAAAAAGCTGCAAAGCAAGCGGAAAAAGAAGCGGAGAAACAAAGAAAGCAACAAGAAAAAGAACAAAAAGCTCAAGAAAAAGAAAGAATAAAAGAAGTAAATAAAGAAAAAGACTTTAACAAAAGTATCGAAAAAATTGTTAAAAAAACCATTGGAATAGACGATGTAGAATCTGTTGAAGTAAATAAAAACTTCGATTTACCCGACCCAAATAATAAAGTGGTATTACTTAACTTAAAAAACGCTAACGATAAAGTTCTTACATGGAATGGGACTACTAATATACTAAAAAAATTATCAAAAGAAAAAGAAATCCAGAAGGTCGTTTTTGTATGGAAGGCTGAGCTAACAGATACATACGGTAACAAAAAGAGCGATCCTGTAATGAAAATGAATATAGACCGCGAGAGCTTAGACAAAATTAACTTTAAAAACTTTGATCACAACGATATCCCAAATGTTGTAAAAGATTATTGGGAACATCCCGCATATAACAAGTAGCTTAGTTATGAAAGGGTGATAACATTTTGAAAAGAAAAAAGTTGTGCTTACGAATTGGTAATGAATACTACGGTACAGAGAAAAAAGAAGTTCTGTTTCAAGAAGTGTACGAAAAACTATTAGGCGTTAAAGTAATAGTCACTCGTAAAACAAAGAAAACTGATAAATAATTGAACATTTATCCAATATGCATATTAGTAAATTGGTATTAACATTCAGGAGGAAGATATAATGACCTTAACTTTTCTAGAAGCCGCAGCAAAAAATTTAATGGCTGAATTTGAAGCATCAAAAGCTGTACATCATCACGGATTAAAAGGAGATATTAGAGAAAATGCAGTAATTAAAACATTTCTATCAAAACATCTTCCTCAAAAATATAATATCGGTAGTGGTGTAATTGTAAATGCTGACTCAGATCAGAGTAGGCAACAAGATATAATTATTTATGATGCGTTTAATTGTCCATTACTACATAACGAAGAAAACACAAAAATTGTTCCAATTGAAAATGTATATAGTACCCTTGAAGTTAAATCCACACTAACTAAATCAGAACTTAAAAAATGTATTGAAAATATTAAGAGTGTAAAATCTCTCTCAAATCCAAATACATTACCATCTGGGTTTGTATTTGCATTCCAATCAGATAGTTCTATAGACAATGTATGTAAAAATTTAATAGAATTTAATGCTGAAGTTCCTTCACAACATCAGATTAACGCAGTATGTATTCTTGATAAAGGTGTAATTGCTTATTTTCATAAACACGGTTTGACTGATATGAGAGTATTACATGATGAAGATTGTTATGCCGCATCGATACAAGGAACGCCTGAGAGAAACCTGATTTTGTTTTATTTACTATTAATGACAGCACTATCACAAAAAGCCATTTCACCACCGGATCTAATCACTTATGCGTCTAAACAAGGAATATTTGAGGCAACAAATTATACCTTTCCAAAACAAGGATTTACAGATGATACATTTCTCCTAAATGCAGAAAATAACGAAAGAGTTTACGTTAATCAACATAGGGGTAAATAACAAAAAAGGAGGCTCCTATTTTTAGGAGCCTCCTTTTCACTTATTGTCACATAAACTCACTGTCGTATAAGTTATTCTTTCGTGTAAAAATATTTAAGCCCTTTTGCATCTAACCACGCTGTTGCTTTGTCTAGCTCGTTTCCTTGACGATAATCCGTCTCAAAATATACAAGACCCTGACGATCTCCACGAGAAACAATTTTAGAAGTGTATCCAAGCGTATCCATCATTTGAACCATATCAGGAATTAAATTTACACCAAACTCATAAGTAATAACTTTATTATGTTTGTTCACGACAATCTCCACTCCTTCTTCTTGTTTTTCAGTTTTTTCAAAAGTTTGATTTGTAAACCAGGATAAAGGCTTGCTTCCGATTAATTCATTTAAATCACACTTACCGATACCTGGAACGTTTCCGGTTTCAGTATATTGCCACAGATCGCAAGGATAGTTAGGTTTTAAGCCACCATAACGTGGGATCCAAACAAAATCACATTTCACATTTGCCATTCCAAAAGGAGCATACATATGATGGCCAACATATAAACCGACTTTTTTAGCACCTAATCTGCGTAATTCATCGATAAAAGCTTGCGTACCAGCTCTCATATCATTCATTGTTTTTACTTCTACGTCAGCTACCCAAACTGTAGCGCTTTTGTCACCACGATTCCAGAAATCACGTGCTTCTATACGTGCATCATTTTCAGAAACAAAACGACAGAATGCATAGTTACCAAAAGGGATACCATGTTGTTTCATAGCTTGTACATAACCTTTGTATAATGGATCTACATAATTTGAACCATCTTGTACACGAGCAATAATAAAATCAATGTGTTGTTTTGCTACAGGCCAATTAATATTACCGTTCCATTTTGAAATATCTACTGTGTAACCCATTATATAACCTCCTTATTTTAAATCGTATTTTTCAAGAACATCTTTTTGTTGTAATCCTTTGTTACTTAAGTAATTGTTTTTCCAGGCCATATACAGCGTATAACCACCGGTAATTACAGCTACAATATAGTTTGTAAGTTCATTACTAATAGTCTGGTAACCGACTAAGTTTAATACGCTATTAATTACAGCAATAATCAGGATGACAAAACGCGTAATTGATGCATTATCTAAACTTTTCATGTGACCACCTCCTCTCATTTCAAGAAATTTAAAATGTTAAATAATAAAAGGACTGCCAATGACAGTCCTGAAATCCACATAGATATATGTGCTTTTTTGTTACTTTCCAACTTTTCTTGCGCTAGTTTTAAGTCTCGTATTTCTCGATCACGGAACTTGAACATCTCATCAACTTCAGTCCTTTGCATATAATTTTTTTGATTGTAGTCTAGCTTTTCCTCGATTCGTTTAACTGCGGCGTTCATCGTCTGAAGATGCACTTCTAATTTCGCAATACGTTCGTACTCTTTTTGCTCCACCGCCATCACCCCTTTTTAGACAATAAAAAAAGACCAGCTTATGGCTGCTCCGGTTTCTCGTTTATTAATTTTTGAACTATATCTTTCAACTCAGCTAGATTGATTTCGAGCGTTTCAATCCTTCTTTTTGATTGTGTGCTTTCTTCTTTCAATAACTTATACTCATCGTAAAACTGTTGGAAAGCTACGATAAAAAGGGAAACAGTATTATATAAATTAATAGCACGCTTCTCTTTATCGGTAAATACATCGTCCGTATCATCTGCAATCATACCGAAATACGTTTCAATTTCTTTTGTTGTATATGGTTCTGTTTGTTCCTCCGGTTTGTTCATACGCATTTGATACAGATCATACATATCGTCCTTGAAGTTATACTGTTTGATAGCTAAACTCATGATTTTATCAAGAGCTGAAAAAGGAATATCTTTTATATTTTCTTTCATATTTCTAGCTGATGTAGGATTAAATGCTTTCGCCCACATTTGGCCATTAGCATTTATATTTTCTTGCGCTCGTAGTGTTCTTAATTCTATATCTTTCCATCCTTGACCCATCATATCTTTAATCTGCAAGCCGTTGTTATAACCTTGTACAAAACTTGACCTTATCATTGCATTACCCATGATTAAATCATGATCGGCGGCGCCGTTTACGAAATGTATTTTATAGTCGCTGCCTTTTCTTTTGAAAGTAAACTGCCCCGAGTTATTTGTAAAAATATGCGGCTCAGTTGTAGTTACAGAGAAGTAACCATATCCTGGAGCCCATCCTTCAGATTCAAAAATAATATTATTCAAGTTTTGAAAACGAAATTGTCCATCTGAATATACGCTCAGATGTCCACCGTCATTATGCATTTGAATATAGTTTGACCAAATATTAGTTCCTTCTGCATTTTCTCCTTTAGAAATCCCAAATTTTGCATATGCTTTAGAAGGTTGATCGACTCCATTAATTCGCGGCATGACTTGATAAATATAAAA
>NZ_WEII01000220.1:0-3112 GCF_009183805.1 Bacillus sp. B2-WWTP-C-10-Post-4
CATTAGCATTAATCGCTTTTTTATTTATTATATATCAAGGTATCACAGTTCATATTCTATATGACCATTTAAAGAATGATTATATTACTATTTGGAGTGAAATTACCGGGAAACTAATTGCACAGAACCCAGAAAATGAATATGAAATAATACAAGCACTTACAAATGATACAGCAAATAAAAAAGAGTATTCCAGTGATGGAGAAATGCTATTAAATCAATATGGTCTATCTGCTGAATTGGACTCAAGACTTTTTCCTTATTTAAATAAACATATATCCCAAAACAATATATACATGTTCCTTGGAGCAATAGGGTTCAGCTTAATCCTAATTTTTCTAAATTACTTACAATATAAATCTTTTTTCTTAAAAATTAGAAATGTAACAGCTGCAGCGAATAAAATTATTGAAGGTGATTACACCATTGATATCAAGGAAAATAGAGAAGGTGATCTAGCTAAACTTGCTAATTCTTTTCATAAACTGAAAAATGTTATTAGAAAAAGTATGCATAATTTAACGGAAGAAAAACAATTTTTAATTCAAACTTTACAAGATATTTCTCATCAACTAAAAACACCACTCTCAACACTAACAGTGAACAATGATATCTTATTACAAGGTAAATTAAATGAACAACAATATCATTTTTTACACAATAATGATGTTCAAATTTCAAGAATCAACTTTTTAATACATAATTTATTAAAAGTTTCAAAAATAGATGCTAGAGCAATACTATTTGAAAAAGAAAACTCTGATATTATTGATACAATTTATGAGGTCATTGCTAGTTTGAACAGTAAATTAAATAAAAAAAATATGAACATACATTTAAAAACCAATGAAAAAATATTACTTTTCCATGACAGTATTTGGATGCAAGAAGCTTTATTAAATATTTTAAAGAATTCCATTGAACATTCAAATGATAATAGTTCCATTTATATTGAAGTCACAAACTCCCCTATTCATACTGAAATTATAATTCAAGATTTTGGTGAAGGTATTGCATCAGAAGATTTGCCATATATATTTGATAGATTTTACAAAACAAAAAATTCTAATAAAGAAGGGTCCATTGGAATTGGCTTAGCGCTATCAAAATCAATTATCGAAGCTCATCATGGATTTATTAAAGTAGAAAGCCAAAAACATTCATTCACAAAATTCACAATAACTTTTATGAAATATTAACAGTACATAAAAGTTATTATAAAGCCCTAACCTTTGAGTATATTTTTTAAAAATTAATCATCTGTTAAAAAAAGAACTTCGATTAATTTTTCATAAATGACTGTAGAGAGATAAATTTTTCCTTTGGGGGTAATTAAAAACCTTAGCTTGATGTGCATAGGATCACCATATCAAAAAGGAAACTTGTACGTTTGGACACAATTTAGAAACAAAATATCCGATTCCATGTACGTTAAGGGATTAGATATTTATTTTACTATTTTATATTGTGTACAATTTCTTGCTTATGAGGTCTGTGTGGCAACCGAACCAAATCTGATGGTAAGTATTAGTGGACATCAAAAATAGTACATTAATATAATTGCTTTTATTAATTATACAAGTCTACCTGTGGCAATAGTCTCAGGTATTTTTTCGTTCATTGTGTTTGTTTAATTTGTTATATTTTCTTAATAAAAAATAAGACACAGCCCAAATCACGACAGCGCCTACTATAGTTCCTATACACTTAATCAAAATCATTTATCCTCAAATTATTAATTACTTTGCTTCAATACCCATTCTCTTTACGAAAAGTATCTTTTCCATTCATGAAGTCAGCTGTATTACCAGGAATGCTATACTTCATATTCTTTTTCTTAGCTTTTTTCTTCACCCTCTTCTCTTCTACAACAGCTTGTAAATCTGCCTTCCATTGTTTAAACAAATCCTTTTCACGACACAGCGAATTTGTACCCCTTGGTTTAAATCTGAATCAAATAACTATATTTTATCTATTTATATAATCATTTAATATAAATATTCATTTTTCCAAAAAATAAAGAGCACCTGACGATTCCAGGTGCTCAAATATATGAAGTGGGGCTACCCCATTCTCTAATATATGCCTGTCCTTATTAAAAAGTGCAAAAAAAGGGTACCCTTCAGCAAATAAATATGGTGCTCCAAAGTTTCATCTCATATGATAATTCGTCACCATGAATTCATCATATGCTTGTCTAATTAGAATGTTCACTGGTTCAATGCGGAATTTCCTTTTAACTTTTAACAAATTAAAAACATCCATTTTGGATACTTAATGTACACTAATATTAATATTGAATAGCTTTATTGATAGACTGTCTAGAACAAAAAATAGACTAGCTGAAACTGATCTATATCCAATATTCTTTCCTGTAACATTGATAGTAATCTCCGCTAAATGGGTTCGCACATCATCTCTTTCAAAAAGTTTATCTTCGACCTTTTCGACTATTGCTACATTATCCACTTCTTTAAAAGTTTTCAGCAATTTTGTTTCAAGCAAAGTAAAATCAAAATTTTCACCTTTAACCACATCAAATTTAATCTATATTTTTAACTAGTAAATATATTTATATCAATATAATTTTTATATATTAACATTAAATAATTCAAAGGTCATTCTTTATTAAAATCCCCTATTGCTTAAATTTCTTCTTTATTTTCACATAAGGTACGTGAAATTTTATTATCTCATTATTGAATAGGAGAAACTTGAATAGCTAGTATGCCCCCAATCTACTCTGCATGGTTCCACTATCCATTAAGCCTTTAATAATTTACGTGTCTTTTCTATTTGATTAATTCTGTTTTTTTTAAGCGATATTTTATATCTATTTCGTATGTGTGTTAACCAGTTCGTTTGCAAACTTGTTTAATCAGCTTGTAAAAGTTATACCGAATTTATTTACGATTGGAAATTTATTGTGCGGTGTTTTCTCAATCACCTTGAATATGAGTGAATATTTGGGAGTAGCCTCCATTTTCATTTTCTTTTCAGCTGTTTTAGATTTTCTTGATGGAAGAATTGCGAGAAAATTAAAAGTGAACAGTGAGTTTGGCGTAGAATTGTATTCCTTAGCTGATATTGTTAGTTTCGGCGTTGCTCCTGC
>NZ_WEII01000221.1:0-2958 GCF_009183805.1 Bacillus sp. B2-WWTP-C-10-Post-4
TGAAAATATAGAGTCCTTTAATCGTTTTAAGCAATATATGCATATCAAAAGAGAAGTGGAAGATAAACTTAAAGATGTAATAGAAAAAAGTATTGTTTCATCAACTAACCACTTAATTTTAGTCTGTGGTAGCGTAGGAGATGGAAAATCTCATATATTATCTTATTTAATATCGCAGAATCCAGAAATTCGTGAGCATTTTGATATTCATAATGATGCAACTGAAAGCAGTGCTCCGACTAAAACATCAATGGATACATTATTTGAAGTATTAAAAGACTTTTCAGACGAGGCTATTGCATCTGAAAATCCATCGAAAAATATCTTACTTGCAATTAATTTAGGTACTCTAAATAATTTCTTGAATTCAGAATATGCTAACCAATTTACTAATTTAAAAGAATATGTGTTACTAAAGGGCATTTTAGAAGCGAAAATTGAAGAAAATACATTTGAAGAGGAGAGTAAATTTCAATTTGTAAACTTCAGTGATTACCATTTATTTTCTTTAAGTGAAGATGGCCCTGTCTCAAATTTTATTGAAAGTGCTTTAAATAGAATTACTGATCAAAGTGAAGAAAACCCATTTTATAAAAATTATACAAGAAACTGTTTGCATAGTTGCTCTTTATCCAATAGGTGCCCAGTCAAGTATAATTATGAATTACTTATGCATAAAAAAGTAAAGAGTACAATTGTTAAATTCATTGCTGAATTAACTCTTAAATACAAGACAATCATTTCATCAAGAACTCTTTTAGACTTTTTTTATCATATACTAGTAGATACAGAGTTAGAACAGAGAAGTGCAAAAGAAATATTTGAAAAGTATGTGGATTCATTGGACACAAGACAAAGGTTTTTATCATTAATGCCAAATTTATTCTTTAATTTTAGCAGCGTTTCTGAAGTATTTAAAAACTTGGTCCATTTAGATCCAATTAATAAACGTTCGGAAACATTGGATACTTTGACAATTGCTTTTTATAATACGCAAAACTATTATAAGTTATTTGAAAGTTATATAGATAAAAGAATAATGTTAGATACTACTTTACAGGATATAACAAATGGTATGGGGATGGATGATAGGAAAATAGGTTTACAAACTTTATTGAGGTTATATTCTTTTTTCCCGAATGAAGATAATATGTCTTTGGGAATTCAAGATGAAATCTATAAGTCATACGTTAAAAATCTTTATTATTGGAATAAAGGTGAAAGGTTTCAATTGCGTGAACTATATCAGGATATTGTTATTAATGGAATTTATGAATGGAACGGAAAAAGTGAACCAGGCAGAATTAATATATATCCAGGAAGAAATCAATTGAAATATACTATTAGTCAATCAGTAAAAATAAAACCATATACTGATGATCTAAAAGAAGTAAAAGAAGTAAATTTAGATAAATTTTTGACATACATGATTTTACAATTTACTAATTCAAATGAAAATGATTTGAAAAAGCACGAGATTTGTATAGATTATCCATTGTATGAATTATTAGTAAAGATAAAAGATGGGTACAGGCCAAATAAACAAGATAAAAATAACTTTATTAATTTTGTAGATTTCATCAGTAATATTATTGAAGGAAGCAAAGAACAAGAACTAGTAAAGATAACAGAAAAAATTGGTAAAGAATTGAAAAGGTATGAATTAACCTATCATGAAGGTTTTGGGCAATTTGAGTTTAAGGAGATTTGATATGGCGTATAAAATCATTGATTATAGTCGATTAAAAGACACATTTAAATTTACAGATAATGACAAGAAAACGAGGCTAAAACATACATCTGGTAATAAGTACAAAATATTACCATACTTAACTAGTAATAATGAAATCGATTGTTTTAGTGGGGTCATCGGTGAATTTTCAAGGACCGTTATAGGAATGGAATACAATGCTTTAGAAAAAACAAAATTAATTGATAGAATCAGCAGTAAAGTTGTTTCACATAATAAAAAAGATATACTATCTTCAGTAATAAATGAATTGTTTTTTAATGAAAATGATGAACTAGTAATTGCACATCCAGCCTTTTTTAATTATGTTCCATCTAGTGATCAAGCAGCCAGCTTAGGTGGATTTTTAGCAGATATTCTTGTAACAGATGAACTTAAAGAGAAAATTAGGAATAAGTATAATAAGGAACCTGAAAATGTTATTCTTAAACTTGTTTATAAGTTACTTCCACCCTTAGAGAAAAAGAATAAAAAACCAAATAGTAATCAATTGTACATTGAGAATATTCGGAACCAATTTGAAAATGATTTGTCCTTTTTATTAGAAAATGAAAAATTATTTTTAAACCATTTTGAAGACTTATTGCTATATTATTATTTTTATTATATTACTCAACTTACCTTACATTTGGATCAATTCTTTAGTGAAGAGAAATTAGTTTATCCAGTGTATTATAATCTTGATTTGGAGAAAAAGCGCCCGAAAACTAGAAAAAGTTATTATGAAGGATGGAAGATAATTGAGGCAAGACTCCCAAAACTATTTGCCCATGTTAATTGCTTAGAAATAATTAATTGTATTAAAAGTAATAATGAATTTATGAGCTATCAAGGTCTTCGTAATTTTATAGAAGGGCTAAATAAAGAGGATAAAGATCAACTTTGTTTGGAAATACAAGCATTAGTTAGAGAATATCAAGAGCGAATACAAGATGTATCCTGGGATGAGTATAAACCGAAGGATGGCGGATATGATGAGCCAATTTTTAATTATGTCAGGTCTTTATTTCAACATATTGATTATCAGTTTAAAAAATCGGGTAGAAAGAATCGTGCTATAAATTTTTATAAAGGTTTTGAGACATTTGCAAAGCAGTATTTTTTAAAACAATCAGGACCTTCAGGTTATACTCTAAATTTGAAACAGGATTTCTTTATATTTTTAACTAAGTTATGTATTAATAAATGTGAAAAGATTGCTTTAAAGG
>NZ_WEII01000222.1:0-2909 GCF_009183805.1 Bacillus sp. B2-WWTP-C-10-Post-4
AGAATAAAATATACATAGGTGTTTCGGCAATGTATAAATCATTTGACACAAAATCTAATGTTTATGAAGAACAAATTCATTGAATGTTATAAATTCATTAGGCAGTAAATAATCCCCAATTATTAAATCTCTCAAAAAAAGGTAAACAAACATATTCCATAAAGCTAATATGTTTGTTTACCTTTTTCTATTTCAAATCAACAGCAAAATATCGTTGAATAAAAACAGCATGAATAAGTATTTTGTTATTCATTTCTCTTTTTCATATAATCTTTTTCACATTGCAACGGCTTAAATTTCACTTTTTTCCCTTTCTTCTTTTTCGTTTTTATAACGAGCCATTCCCCTTTTTCAACGTCTAGTTTTAGGCGTTTCATTACATTGATATTATCTTTTTCTTTATAAAGTAAAAATGCTTCTTGCGCCCTCACAAATAGGCTGGGCTGTTCGCTAAATCCACCACTATCATAAATTTTAGTTAGCGAAGTATAATAAGAATCATTTTCCTTTCCACCATACATCAAATGAGCAGCCTCCAGATTTCTTTTACTTACTTCCCAAAAACTATGTTCATCAATATTTAAATTAAATGTGGATTTAATGTCCTGTATTATATTCTTCACATACTTTTCATCTCTAACTTTTCTTTCTTCGAGACAATCCGAAGATAACTCTGGTACATCTGATTGGGAATGTACAACGTGTTGTATCGATACACACAGAATAAATACGCTTAAAATGTAAAATATTTTTTTCATATTTACATATCACCTCAAATGATTTAGATACTATATCATTTGAGGCTTACAATATTCTTATGCTAATAATAAGAAAGATCCTATAAAATAAAATTTTTATAGGATCTTTCCTTTTAATATTGCTTTATCAAATTCACGGGTGGGGCAACTACCTTACTACTTTTCACATCATATAATCCTATAGGTGTTACTCGTATAAAAGGCAAGTGCGTCGCAGAAAAGAATAAAATTGTAAATGCTGGATCATCATACGCGTAGCCACGCTCTTGTAGTAATTTCACCATCTGTTTCTCTTCCTGTATTAATTCTCTCATTTTTAAATTAGACATAATCCCGAGCAATGGTAATGCTATTTCGTGTAACACTTCATTGTTTTCTACTATGACCATTCCACCACCGAGCTCTTTTACTCTACGAAAAGCTGTAAGCATATCTTCTTTTCTTTTTCCGATAAGAATGATGTCACCTGTACCAGAATAAGAGCTAGCAAGCCCACCTAGTTCTTTTGCAAAACCTTTCACAGCTATATTCACTTGCCAACTGCCATCACGAGCAATCATCATAAGGAAACATTCATCATGATCTGTGGACAATTCATCACAGTCTATATTGATTTCACTAGTGTATGGTTTTGTAATAACATTATTTAATAAGTGTATCCCCGTTTTATTAGAGAAAATCATATCCTCTTTTTCTATTGACCAATCTAATGATAATGGAGTTACTTTATGTTTACTCCAGTCTATATGTAATGCCTCATGTGTATTTACACCGTCACGCTTCACCCATTTCCCCTTTGCAAGGACACTAATTGGTACTGGGTTTTCTTTACTTTCTAAAATATTGATATTAGCAATTCTACCTGTCGCAATCGAACCATGTACATGTTCCATATTATAATAGCGAGCAATATTATAACTTGCCATATCGTATGCATCTATTACTGGCACTCCTTGTTTTATCGCGGTAGAAATCATAACGTTTGTCATTCCATTCTCATAAAACGAAGGATGTGAGCCGTCTGTTGTAAAAAAGAATCTATCAAACTGCTTTACGCCTAGTTCCAACAATTCTTTCAGTAAAACTTCTAAATCTGGGCGGATTGAAGAATTTCTTAGGGAAACAGTGTAACCTTGCATAAGACGAGTGAAAGCTTCCTGCCCTGTCATCGCTTCATGATCACAATCTGTACCTAACAGTTTTAACTTCGCTAAAGTCGTTTCAGATGCACCTGGAAAATGTCCTTCTACTTTCTTCTGCAATCGCTTCGTTTCCTGCACCCAAGTTAACATTTCATCATCGCCATGTAATAGTTTTGGCCACGCTGTTAGTTCGCCGCCTTGAAGAACTACTTTATGCTTAAGCCATTCTATTATTTCTTCACGATTAAATAAAGTTTCCCCGTTTTGCAATTCAGTTTGTCCATCAAAACGACACCACCAATACATACTTGCTGGAATCTTTTCAAATTCATCTAATAAACGAAATGCTTCTTCACGCTTTAATGTGAAAAATAAAGTTAAATTATCATTAATAAAAGTTGTTGTCCCAAACTGCATCGCATGATTCGCTAAAGTTTCAGGGTTATATAATTGATATGGATGTGCATGAGGTTCTATGTAACTTGGAACTACATACTTTCCATCACAATCAATGACTTCACATTCATGCAGTTGCACTGGCAGCTTTTCCCCTACATAAACAATCCGGTCATCATAGATCCAAATATTTGCTTGCATCCACTCGCGCATATAGGAATTTAAATAAGTTGCGTTCTTACATAAAATGTGCGGACTTCTTTTACCATCTATTACTTCAACATGCTCTCGTAATTGTTTATTACTCCATTTATAATGATTTTCTCCCATTGTATTCAACTCCAAATCAACTCATAATTATTTTGATTAAAACGAGAAATAATTAACTAACTAAAGTATTTTCCATTCATAACTCCCCTATTGGCGCCCCTATATCCTTCATTATATTTAATAATTTAAAAAATAACAATTTTCAGAACTACATACCTTTTTTATCCAAAATAAAAAGAATGTCATGTAACTGACATCCTTTTTATTTTTATCGTAAGCATTAAGATTGATTTTCACTTTGAAATACACTTGATGCCATATCATAAATGCAACTACTGTCCAT
>NZ_WEII01000223.1:0-2782 GCF_009183805.1 Bacillus sp. B2-WWTP-C-10-Post-4
CAAACCAGTATACTATACGGAACAATATAGAAATTTTTATTTATGTGGCGGTTGCCACTAGTATTCTTATTCTATGCCGAGTTATGCTTTTAAAATTTGTAAAATACTTTGAAGAGATAAATACCGGTATTGATATACTTATTCAGAACGAAGATAAACAAATTGAGCTTTCTGCGGAAATGGAGTTCATGGAACAGAAGCTCAACACATTAAAGCGAACCCTTGAAAAGCGAGAGCATGATGCAAAGGTGGCCGAACAAAGGAAAAATGAAGTTGTTATGTACTTGGCACACGATATTAAAACACCCCTTACATCAGTTATCGGTTATCTGATGCTGCTTGACGAGGCACCAGACATGCCAAGAGAGCAAAAGGCAAAGTACGTGCATATCACGTTAGACAAAGCGTATCGCCTGGAACAGCTAATCGACGAGTTTTTTGAGATTACGCGATATAACCTTCAAACGATTACGCTCACGAAAAAGCACATAGACCTATACTATATGCTGGTGCAAATGACTGATGAATTTTATCCCCAGCTTGCTGCGAAGGGGAAACAGGTGGTACTCCATGCTTCTGAAGATTTGACCGTATTTGGTGACCCTGATAAGCTAGCGAGGGTCTTTAACAATATTTTGAAAAATGCCGCTGCATACAGCGAGAACGACAGTGTAATTGACATTACGGTGGGCCTCTCCGAGGATGTGGTATCCATCGTTTTCGAGAACGTCGGAAACATCCCGAAAGATAAACTCGCTACCATATTTGAAAAGTTTTACAGATTGGATGATGCCCGTTCTTCTGATACGGGCGGCGCGGGACTTGGATTGGCGATTGCAAAAGAAATCATTGTTCAGCATGGCGGACAAATTTACGCGGAAAGTAATGATAACTCTACGACGTTCACGGTAGAGCTTCCAGCCTTCCAAGGCTTGGTTGATAAAGGGAATTCTTAGAAAATAATCATTGTTTCTTAAGAAAATCTTAAGATCATCTCTACTTTTTCTTAGGAAATTAACAATTTAATATTAAAAAATGGCTCGTTCTTATGCGGTAGACTTAAACCATAAGAACGAGCTTTTTTGTTTCGTCAAAGAAAGATATGATAATTTATGCGTGATTAAAATAGCTCACATGTTTAGAGAAAGAGTGACATAAATATTTTTTCCTTTTAGCGAATTGTGTCAAATGAGCAATCGGCTGTTTTGGATGTTCCTCAACACACCATTGAGCAGAGCATCCACATATAGCATCGCTTTGCAGAAAGTAATCGTTAAGAGTTACATATCCGAAATCTTCAGCGCTTAATCAGCGTTTCATTATCATCAAGTTACTTACTTAAGGAGGAAGCTGAAAAGGAAGAAGTGGTGTTTTTTTATTGTTATTTTTCTTAGGTTTTGCTTTCATGAATAAAGCACTGTTTTTTCAGAATAAAGTAGAGGTTCAAAAATATGATCAAAATCACAAAGATAACATAGATAATACAGGGACTACCTCAATTATTCAAAAGAAAGAGATTGTAAAAGAACACATCTATCAAGGGAATCTGCTCTTAATTAACAGTAAATATCCTATGCGCCAAGTGGACTTTACCATGAGATGGAGGCTGATTATGCCTTACCAGCAGGTTATAGTGAACATAATTCAGGTTTATCACTTGATGTAGGATCAGGCTTAAGGCAAATGGACCGAGCACCTGAAGGGAAGTGGATAGAAAAAAATGCTTGGAAATACGGCTTTATCTTACGCTATCCCTCGGATAAAACGGATGTTACAGGTATTCAATATGAACCTTGGCATATTCGCTATGTCGGTTTGCCTCACAGTACGATTATGCAAAAAATGAATTTAGCCTTGGAAGAATACCTGGATTATTTAAAAGAAGAAGAGAGCATTTCAGCAAGTATTGAGGGGGAAAAATATACGATGTCATATTATCCCTTTTTTCAAAGAAAGACAATTGACGTTGAAATACCTGTAAAAGATATGGGTGGGGTGATTATGACCACCCGTTCTTGAATTATATTCTAAAATGACAAAGTTATAGATTACAATGTAAAGTTAGGAGATTTTAAATGCATTCAGGAGTTTTGATTAATTATTTATATACTTATTTTTTTACTATTATTTTTTGTATAATGTTTCAAATTGGATTTTATTTTAAAACGAAAAAAAAAATATCTATTCAGCATTTTCTATGGGTGTATGTTTTTCTATTCTACCTTTCACTAGTGTATAAGGTGACGCAGATAGGGACTATATGGGACATAGGTAGATACGAAACATTAATTCGTGCAAATCAAATTAACTTGATTCCATTTGCTTCTGAAGGTATGACTACTTATGTCTTAAACATTTTACTGTTTATGCCATTAGGTTTTTTATTGCCGGCTATTTGGCCGCAGTTTAGAAGAGTGAAAAGTACTGCCTATGCTGGATTCGGTTTTTCATTGGCTATTGAGTTAGGTCAATTGCTAGATAATAGAATTACAGATATTGATGATTTATCTATGAACACCCTGGGAGCAATTATTGGGTATTTATTATATAGAGTATTATTCAAAATGTTATATAAAAGAGATGAAAAAAAGATTGATAATAATATTTCTCTAGTAATAAAATACGAGGCTATTTTTTATTTGGTTTGCTCATTTGTAGGTATGATGTTAATTTATTATCCAGTTTTATTTAGACGGCCTCTAATCCTTCAATAAGGTGATTAAGATGCTGTCAGATAATTATATACATATAGTAAATTGATTCTTAAATAATAGGATATTAC
>NZ_WEII01000224.1:0-2720 GCF_009183805.1 Bacillus sp. B2-WWTP-C-10-Post-4
CTATATCCCCTTGTAATCAAAGTAATTGCTGTACACCTGTTTTTTTCTCAAGTTCTCAACAACAAGAATTATTACAAATAATAAGCCAATTAAATCAAGCTATTCTTACTTTTTTCACAACACCAAATTCAACAACTATAAAAATACTCCAATCTGCATTACAGGCATTAAATAATTTATTAATAGCAGTACAACCAAGTACACCAAATAGAAATTTAGTCATAAGAACTATAAATCAATTAATCAATTCTTTACCTACTGCATCTCTCACTCAAATCTCAGCGTTATTCCAATTTCTATTCCAAAGCTTGTCTTCACTTATCAGTTGTTCAAATATATCAGACCCCTTATTACAGCAGACATTCAACCTAATTTTACAAGGAATCTTGAATAGTTCGTTATTGAGTAACATCGGAACGCCAGGGCCGACTGGAGCAACAGGACCTAGAGGAATTCCTGGACCTAGAGGAGCTCAGGGGTCTCAAGGTGTGCAAGGCATTCAGGGACTTGAAGGACCGGAAGGGCCGGAAGGGCCTCAAGGTGTGCAAGGCATTCAAGGGCCTGAAGGACCTCAAGGACCGGAAGGACCTCAAGGGGTAGAAGGGATTCAGGGACCGGAAGGGCCGGAAGGGCCTCAGGGACCTCAAGGTGTGCAAGGCATTCAAGGACCGCCAGGGCCACCTGGGCCGACTGGTTCGGGAACCGGAATGGGAATTCCTGGACCACCTGGACCGACTGGACCACAGGGTATACAAGGGATTCAAGGACCGGAAGGACCAGAAGGGCCAACTGGACCTCAGGGTGTGCAAGGCATTCAAGGGCCTGAAGGATTAGAAGGACCGACTGGACCTCAAGGTGTGCAAGGCATTCAAGGGCCTGAAGGATTAGAAGGACCGACTGGACCTCAAGGTGTGCAAGGTATTCAGGGGCCGGAAGGACCACCTGGGCCGACTGGAGACTGTGAGTGTCCACCGGGACCAACTGGGCCGACCGGGCCAACCGGACCAACTGGACCTGGATGTAATTTCCTTGTATATGTTACTAACGCGGGAGCAATCGATGACCCTGCAGATGATACAGTATCAGTGATTAACACCGCAACAAATACAGTAGTCGCTACAATTACTGTAGATAATGCACCTCTTGAAGTAACAGTTTCACCCAATGGGGCTCGTGCTTATGTTACTAATATTTTTTCCGATACCGTTTCCGTTATTGATACTGCTACTAATATAGTTATTGCTACCATTCCCGTTGGAGCTGATCCAATTGGCGTAGCTGTTTCTCCAAATAACACAACTGTTTATGTTGGAAACCACGCGAGTAATGACGTTTCAGTTATTAATGCTGCTACTAATACAGTTATCACTACCATCCCTGTTGGTATCGCTCCGCAAGGAATAACTGTTTCTCCAAACGGAGCCTTTGCATATGTTGCAAACGAATTAAGTAACACAATTTCTGTTATTAATACTGCTACTAACACAGTTACCGCTACCATTCCTGTTGGCATTCGCCCTAGAATAATCGTTTTCACACTAGATGGCACTCGTGCTTATGTCACGAATCAGAACAGCAATACTGTTTCTATTATTAACACCGCTACCAATTCCGTAATTAATACAATTAACGTAGGTACCGAACCTGTTGGTATAGATATTACACCAGGTGGAAACCTTATTTACGTTGTAAATAAAGTTAGCAATAATGTTTCGGTAATAAATGTGGCGACAAATACTGTGATTGATACAATTCCTGTTGCTTTATCCCCTGATCAGGTAACTATCATACCTGATGGCACTCGTGCCTATGTTACAAATCAAGGTAGTAATACTGTTTCTGTTATTGATATTGCCACGAATACTGTTATCACTAATGTCCCAGTAGGTTTCGCTCCAACAGGAATAGCAACTGGAACTATTTGTGAATAAAATGAAAAACAAACATAGTTTTTATTAAGATCGATAGTATGTGATATTCTTTCTTTCATTACCTTCAAACAATCAGAATGAACCTCTATATTCTCTTCTTTTTTATCTTAAAGAACCTGCTAAGCAGTTAGCTGTTGTCAGTCGCTCTTTTTCTATAAAATTCGAATTTTATAGAAATTAATCAACTTACATTTTTAGGGTTTCATGATGATTATTACCTATAAAATCATTACCCTTACAAAAAGAGTTATGAACCTTTCCACTCATGGCTCTTTTTTATTACGAATTTGACTAGCTTCACGACTAAATCTCTCTGAGTATCTTATTGCTAATTTAGAAATATTCATTCGAGTGATATCTTCTAAGGTATATCCCATAATTTAAATTCATCATTTTCTTCACACTATTTTTAAAATGAACATAATTATGTTGTTCTACTAAACGGCCTTTTACTCCAATCTGCAGATAAATTATTTAACAAGAAAAGTGTATTTGGAACTGGTGATGGAAACCTCGCAGCTTGAAAATTTGTAAGAAGCGGAGATGCAATAACGCCATCTATGGTACTACCGGCTTGGACTTGCACCATATCTCCTGCATTCAATTGTACAATGGTAGAAACTGTTACCGCATTTAAAAGCCCAGTATTTCCACCAAAAAATCTATCATCTCCTGCTATTAAAGCACTGTTAACTGTTATAAATACTTCCGTCACATAATTTAGAGTATCATCAGTAGGACTAAAAATTATAGTAGTAATAATTAAATATACTCCATCTTGTTGCGGTA
>NZ_WEII01000225.1:0-2678 GCF_009183805.1 Bacillus sp. B2-WWTP-C-10-Post-4
GTATATTACATACATGTAAGACGACATACGTCATGTTATCGACTTGTAAGGAGAGAAAAAAATGAAAAGTGTAAGATTACCATCGATGCTAGAAATCATAGTTCTTTTATTACTATTTCTTGCTGTTGTCTTTTCCTTCCAAACGATTTTTGATCTCCCAATTCAATTAGCGCTATTTATTTCATGGTTTTTAGTAATTGCGCTTGGATTAAGATTAGGATTTCGTTATCAAGAATTGCAAGATGCAATTACGAAAGGGATTTCTAACGGATTAGAAGCGATACTGATTTTAGTTGCAGTAGGTGCTTTAATTGGAACATGGATTGCTGGTGGGGTAGTACCAACATTAATCTATTATGGATTAGAATTTATTCACCCTAGCATATTCCTATTAGCAACATTAATTATTTGTTCTATAACTTCTATCGCAACAGGAACGTCTTGGGGAACAGTGGGAACAGCAGGTATTGCTATGATGGCGATTGGTGAAGGACTTGGTTTACCACTTCCGCTTGTTGCTGGTGCAGTTCTTTCAGGAGCTTATTTCGGCGACAAATTATCACCACTTTCTGATAGCACAGTTCTTGCAGCTTCTATGGCGAAAGTAGATGTTATTGCTCACGTTCGAGCTATGCTCGTATTAGATGTTCCAGCTTATATTATTACTAGTATTATGTTTACTGTAGCTGGTTGGATGTATGGCGGCGATAATGTAGATTTGAATCGAGTAGAATTTTTAAAAGAAGCTTTATTAAAGCAATTTGATATTAAAATATGGATGCTTGTTCCGGCGGTCATTGTTATCGTTCTATTAGCGATGAAGAAACCGTCTATGCCAACAATTGCAATGGGAGCTTTAATTGGTGCAATTTGGGCAACCCTTTTCCAAGGGATGAACTTTGGAGAGGCGATTGGAACAGCTTATAACGGATTCTCAATTCAATCTGGTGTTGAGTTTGTTGACAAGTTATTAAACCGTGGTGGAATTAACGGCATGCTTGGCTCAGTAGCCGTTATTATTTTCGGTTTAGGATTTGGTGGATTACTTGAAAAACTAGGTGTTTTAAAAGTAATCGTATCAAAATTTGAGAAGAAATTAAATTCTGCAGGTAATGTAACATTGTCTACATTAATCGTGGCATTCTTAGCTAATATATTTGGTTGTGCGATGTATGTATCACTAATTTTAACACCAAAAATTATGGAAGATAGCTATGATAAATTAAAAATAGACCGTCGTGTATTAGCGCGTAACTCAGAAGTAGGTGGAACGTTAACTTCAGGTATGGTTCCATGGTCTGATAATGGTATTTTTATGGCTGGTATTTTAGGTGTAGCAACGTTCTCATACGTTCCGTTTATGTGGTTAAGCTTCGTATCGTTAATTTTAGCAGTTATTTACGGATATACAGGCAAATTCATCTGGTATGTAGATGATGCCGATAAAGGAAAGCAAGCATCATAAAATAAAAATCACCTTCTACAATATGTAGAAGGTGATTTTTTTATTTTTTAATAGCATTTGCTGAAGTTATTTCATTCTCATATTTAGCAATTTTTTGTTGTATCTTTTTTAAGTTTTTTTCAGTGTCTTGAATGAGCTGTAAGACATTGGTCTCCTGTTGTTTCATTAATTCTAACCTTTGAAGGATGGTAGATTCTCCTTCCATAGACCAGTCGATAAATTGTTTTATTTTTTGAATTGGCATACCAGTGTTTTTTAAACACAAAATCATCTCTAAATATTTCAGTGCTTCTTCATCAAAAACTCGATCTCCTTTTTCGTTTCTTTGCAGAAAAGGAAACAGTCCTTGTTTATCGTAATAACGTATTTGAGAAATAGTTAAGTGTTGCATTTTGGCGACTTGCCCAATTGTATAATACATATCATTCATCCTTTTATTACCAAGGTATAATGCCATCTTTGTTAAGTATTTTACCATTATAGTTTGTTTCACTTAATGCATATTTAATAATAATTTTAGCACTTTCAGTGGTTGTATGGCCACCGGGGGAATTTCCATTAAGATCCGTAGTTGTAAAACCAGGAGTTACCCCAAATACTTCTGGACCGTTAGTGGCAAATTCTTTACTAAAAGCTAATGTTAAAGCATTAATAGCTGTTTTTGAAGAATTATATCCTAGTGTATTAATTGGATGTGTTTCACCATTAGCAAACATTGTTAGTGAGGCCATGTCAGTTGTTACATTTATTATTTTACTGTTGCTTGAATTCTTTAATAATGGTAAAAAGGCTTGCATCATTTGGAAAGTTCCAAAAAAATTAACTTCAAATCCTTGGCGTAAAGTTTCAATATTTAATTCACTAGGTAGCATATTGAAGTCTAGCGCTATGCCTGCATTATTAATTAATAAATGTAAGTGATCAGTCGTTTCGTAAATTTTCTTTGTTGCTTCTTGAATGGATTGTGAATTTGAAATATCTACTTGAATATAGGAAACGTTTGAAACATTTAAAGATTCTACGGCTTGTTGTCCAAGTTGTTCATTACGAGCACCTAAAAATACGTGATAATCTTTTTCTGCTAATTGACGAACAAGTTCATATCCAATTCCTTTATTCGCACCTGTTATAAAAGCATATTTTTTCATATTGAATTCCTCCAGTAATGTTATAGTAGGTTACAATGGAAAGGATACAGCCTAAACTTAAGTTT
>NZ_WEII01000226.1:0-2569 GCF_009183805.1 Bacillus sp. B2-WWTP-C-10-Post-4
ATGGATTGAAATAGCGAAGTAATGCGATACTCCATTCTGCATCTGCAAATGCTACATCACGCATAATTTGCTCAATCATTAATTTCGTTTGACCATATGGATTTGTTGCACTTAATGGAAACTCCTCCGTAATCGGTGACGTTTCCAGGATACCATATACAGTTGCAGATGAACTAAAGATTATCTTCTTTACATTATGTTTCTGCATTACTTCACATAGCACTAACATGCTTGTAATGTTGTTATGATAATATGTTAATGGAATCGCTACTGACTCCCCTACAGCTTTAAATCCTGCAAAGTGAATAACTGCTTCAATTGCATTTTCTTCAAAAATTGCGTCAAGCGCTTCGCGATTTAAAACGTCTTCTTTATAAAACTTAAATTGTTTTCCTGTTATTTCTTTCACTCGATTTATAGATTCTACCGAGCTATTCGAAAGATTATCCACTACTATAACTTCGTAACCGCTATTTAGTAATTCTACACATGTATGACTACCAATATATCCTGCTCCACCTGTTACAAGTATTGTCATGAGTATACCTCCATTGTTATAGCTTATTAACAAAAAAGAGGCAATCACAACAGAAATGATTACCCCATGAAACTTCCTTTTTACTTAGCAACGAAATAATCAGTTACATATTTCGCCCAAACGTCATACCCTTTCGCACTTGGGAAACCAAACTCTTCTTGTAAGTATGGTAAAATTGCCTTTGTTGTTGCATCAGGCCATGCTCCCCAATGATCAATATATGTATAATTATTTTGCACCGCAAATTGCTTTAATGCTTCAATCGCTTTCGGATAATTCTTCGCACCATACACTGGATTTGATGGTTGAATCATAATCGTAGCACCCTTTGCACTAGTAGAAAGTGCTTGAACAAACTTCTGTGTATTTACTACAGAGTTACCATTACCAGTTTTACCATTATCAGTAATAAATGGTGGTTCAAATAAAATCACATCTGGATTCTCTTTTGCAATCTCTTTATCACGTTTATTCGTAATTAATTCTTCTGTGCTTTCACCCTTATATTCCTTTACAGTCACATTCCATAAACCTTTACCGTAAGCAGTTTCTAAATTAGCTGTTAACTTAGCTGCCCAAGTACCTTTTTCAGATGAAGAACCTTCATCACCAACAATAACAAGATTTACTGCCTTTTTATCCTCAGCAGCTTTCTTTAACTTCTCTTTCACTGCATCTGGCAAGTTCTTCGCGTATGTCTCATTAAAAGATGACCTCGCATCTTGTTTTTTCTCTTCCTTTTTCTCTTCTTTCTTTGCCCCACTATCTTTCACTTCAGCCTTTGTTTTCGTTACTTCACTCGTTTGCCCTGTTGCATTCGCAATCTTCTTATTCCAGTACAATTTACCGCTCACAATCGAAGCGACAAACAATACAAAAATAACAAGGACAAGTACCGCTTTCTTATTCATCGATTCACCTCATCTATTAATCTCACAATATATAATACTAATATAAATCCATGCAAAAATAAACCCAACTCCTACCAAAGGA
The DNA here is from genome assembly GCF_009183805.1 of Bacillus sp. B2-WWTP-C-10-Post-4. NCBI lineage: Bacteria > Bacillati > Bacillota > Bacilli > Caryophanales > Bacillaceae > Bacillus > Bacillus sp. B2-WWTP-C-10-Post-4. The sequence continues at coordinate 1,532 of NZ_WEII01000226.1, forward strand.
GTTGGGTTATTACATATTACTTAGTCAATTCAAGATGCGCTCTTAACTTATTCGTAATATCTTGTTTCGCTGCATCTGGAACGTAGTAGTACCAAATACCATCAGCAGCTTTGTGGCCGTCACCCGGGATTTGGATTTCTTCACTATTCTCCATGCAATCTTTATAGTTCTTTTGAATATCAAACATTTGATCTTGAGTTAAACTTGTTTTAACGTTTTTCTCAATTGCTGTTAACACATTACCGTAACTTGCTAGAGAAGATACACTTGCACCCTTTTTAATTACAGCTTGGATAACTTGACGTTGACGCATTTGGCGGCCGAAGTCACCACGTGGATCTTCATAACGCATACGGGAATATCTTAATGCTTCCGTACCATTAAGATGTATATTTCCTTTAGCGAATTGTGATCCTTCATATTTGAATTCTAAATCATTATTAACATCTACTCCACCAACTGCATCAACAACATCTTTAAAACCAGCCATGTTCACTTCAATATAATGATCAACTGGTATATCAAGAAAATTCTCTACCGTTTTTACAGACATATCAATTCCACCAAAGGCATACGCATGATTAATCTTATCCTTTTTACCTTTACCTACAATTTCTGTATAAGAATCACGTGGAATACTAGTGATTTTCATAGACTTTTTTTGTGGGTTTAGCGTGAATAACATCATTGAATCTGAACGCCCTGTCTCTTCTGCTCTTTGATCCACACCCATTAGTAAAATAGATATTGGCTTATTATCTGCAACATCTACTTTCTTATCGCGTTTTTCAGACTTATCACGATCCAGTGGTTTATGCACTGCATCTAATGTATTTGATACATTAGAATAGACATAATATGCATATACTCCACCTGCAATTACTAGAAAACCTATTATACCTAGAATCCAAAATAAAATTTTCTTTTTCATAACTTATACCTTCTTTAATTTTTATTTATAACTAATTATGCATTATTGTTATTCACCATATTACAACAAATACATTTATAAATAAAAGCTTTTTTATTCCTTATGAT
>NZ_WEII01000227.1:0-2553 GCF_009183805.1 Bacillus sp. B2-WWTP-C-10-Post-4
CAGAGAGGTCACACCCGTTCCCATACCGAACACGGAAGTTAAGCTCTCTAGCGCCGATGGTAGTTGGGACCTTGTCCCTGTGAGAGTAGGACGTCGCCAAGCAACTTTAAGACGAGTCAGAATGACTCGTCTTTTTTGTATTTTATAACTTCTTTTCAAAGCTAAATATTTTGAAGTGCTGCTCATTTCTTAAAAGATTTTTGAGTACGTAGCTATATAAGTTTTATTCAATTTCTTTCGTGATTTTTGACAGGTAATTTAAGATTTTCTATTTTATTTCTTAAAGATAGAATTCATTGGTATGTTAAAATAGTACAGTTGTTTTTGATGTACTTTAATATAAGAAGATTTAAGTTAGAAAAGGAGATAATATGAAAAAGATAAGTATAATTACTATAGTAGTCTTAGTCCTGCTAGTAATCGTGTATATGTTAGTTGGAAATTATTTTTATAACTATGCATTAAATGCGAAACAAGAAAAGGAATTTTTGCAAGATAATCCTCATTTAGTGGAAACGGTAAATGCGTCGGGAGATGTATTGGCTGCAAATGAAGAAAAGAATGCAAACTTCGTATCGAAGTATAAACCTAACACATTAACTATACGTTCTTTCGATAAATTAAATTTAAAAGGTTATGAATATATGAATGAACCATCTAGTCATAAATGGGCAATTGTAGTTCATGGATATAGTGGTAGAGCATCAGAAATGACGAAATATGTTCGTAACTTTTATGAACAAGGCTATAATGTCATAGCACCAGACCTTCGTGGGCACGGAAATAGTGAAGGGGATTATGTTGGTATGGGCTGGCATGATCGTAAAGATGTGTTAATTTGGATTCAACAAATCTTAAAGAAAGACCCTAATGCTGAAATAGCTCTATTTGGTGTTTCAATGGGCGGGGCAACTGTAATGATGACTTCAGGAGAAGATTTACCTTCTAATGTTAAAGTTATTATTGAAGATTGTGGATACTCAACTGTTATTGATGAATTTACTTATCAACTAAAAGATTTATTCCACTTACCGAAGTTTCCTGTTATGAATGCGGCAAATACGGTTACTAAATTAAGAGCTGGGTATGATTTAGAAGAGGCCTCAGCAGTAAAACAAGTAGCGAAAAGTAAAACACCTATGCTGTTCATTCATGGGGATGCTGATACATTCGTTCCTTTTGAAATGTTAGATGAAGTATATAATGCTGCAAAAGTAGAAAAAGAGAAATTAATTGTTCCAGGTGCTGGACATGGAGAAGCGGAGAAAGTAGATTCGAATAAATATTGGAATACTGTATGGAAGTTCGTAGGGAAGTATATTCCGGCATAATTAAAGTTGTTGCATTTATATAGACGATAATCGGAGGGATAATAGTTAATCCTTTTGATTATCGTTTTTTTGTTAATTAGGTATTCTGCTATAAGTGTATTTTTGTATGTACTATATGAAGGAGGTAGAGCAAAAACTTTTGAATTCCTTAATCTCAGTGCTACAATGATTGAAAACTAAAAGTTAATGAGGTGTTTCTATGAAAATTGAAGTTTGGTCAGATTTTGTATGCCCATTTTGCTATATTGGGAAACGCAGATTAGAGATGGCTTTAGAGCAATTTCCGCATAAGAAGGATGTTGAAGTTGAGTTTAAAAGTTTTGAATTAGACCAAAATGCTCCAATCTATTCTGGGACAAGTATTAATGAAGTACTTGCATCAAAGTATGGAATTAGTATTGAAGAAGCTAAGCGTAATAACGTACAGCTAGGAAATCATGCAGCTAGTATGGGTTTAAGTTTTAATTTTGATGAGATGAAGCCGACGAACACGTTTGATGCGCATCGTCTTGCGAAGTTTGCAAAGGATCAAGGAAAAGAAAAAGAGATTACGGAAAATCTACTTTTCGCATACTTCACTGAATCGAGAAATTTAAGTGATGTGGATACACTTGCTACTATCGCTGAAGTTTCAGGTTTAGATAAGCAAGAGGCTTTAAATGTTATTAATGATAAAAATGCGTATGCAAATGATGTTAGAATTGATGAAGCGATTGCTCAGCAATATCAAATTTCGGGAGTACCTTATTTTATTATTAATCAAAAGTATGCTATTTCAGGTGCACAACCACTTGAAACTTTTGTTGGTGCACTTCAGCAAGTGTGGGAAGAAGAGAATCCTGCACCTAAGTTACAAGAACTTTCTTCAGAGGGTGGAAGCGATCTTTCTTGTACTGATGGAAGTTGTTCGGCGCCGTCGAAAGAGCAATAGTTTTTATAGTAGAGTAGTACCCCATAGATAGTTCTGTGGGGTGCTTGTATATAACTATAGAAGAAATACATAAGTGAAATCTATAAAATATAAAGTTTTTTAAAAAACGTATTGACGATTATACTTTAGAGGTGTAATATAGAACAAGTCGCCGATGACAATAACGTCGCAAGCGACAAACGAAATAAAAAACTTAGTTGACATTGAAAGATGAAAATGTTAACATAAGGAAGTCGCAAATGAGCGACCAAGTAGTTCTTTGAAAACTGAACGAAACAAACAACGTGAAAC